>NZ_JBYISM010000026.1:0-133679 GCF_057708605.1 Nocardia sp. bgisy118
GCATGCAGATCGCCGCTTACCCGCCTGAGGTAATCAAGATACTTCTCCTCGCCAATCACAAAATCTCCCCAGAGTCAGAAACAAAGCACTCAACACAAGGCAAATTCAATGGACTGCCCCTCAAAAGCGAAACGCGGCAGTACAAGCCGCCAGCCGCTTGCACATCACTCAGCATTGACGCAACCAGGTGATGTCCATCAAGTCTTCGAACGGCAGCAACTCCCCACCCGGCTCATCACGAGCCGTGGGACACAGGCTGGTCATGATCTGGTGCTTCAGCTCCGCGAGCACCCTCAAGCAGGATTCAGTGCCTTCGCCACCGCCCCCGGCCGCCGTGCCCGCGATCTCCCGGGCGCTCTCAGCCACGGCGGCCGGGGCAAGATAGGTGAACCGGTTGGCGATCTGGCCGTTGTGAATCTTGACGTAGGTCGCGTCGATGAGCACCACCGGCTACACCGGATCCGGTGTCCGGGACTGCCAGTCGGGTCGACGGGCCGCCGCCCGCTCGACGATGGCTGCGGCAGCCAGCTTGGCCCTGTTGGCGCCCCGTGTCCCGGCTCCCCGTTCGACGCCTCCGGGAGCTGATCGGCCAACTGGGGGCGCGCACCGTCGGGGAACGATAAGCTTCAGCGCTTTGGTGTCGGCCTGGTCCGAGAGCCAGCGCACCGGCCCGACGCCGAGTTCCGTACCGGGCCAGCCCTCGGCGGGTTCGGTCGGGACCGGTGATACACCGACTAGGCCATCCTCATCAGGCATCTGAAACTCCACAAATCCGGGCAACATCACCGAAAGCCCTGGAATCACAACGTGATAGGCCCCCGTCGGCGGATGGACTGCGATTCATAATCGATCTCCAGTGACCCGCTCGCCCTACAGTAGCGCAGGCCGACCCGTGGAGCTACGGCTGCGACACAACAAGATCACGAGTGGAGAGTTCGGCGTGGCCCGAATCGGCACGATCCGCGCGCTGAACGACTTGGCGGCCACCAGTCCGACTCCGAACGTGGTCTGGCCCACCGCTTCCCGAGACCAAGTCCACCCCGCCGGGCGGGCGCATGACCTCCTCGGTCCGAGTAGGACATGCACTGTCCAGCACCTCGTCAGCGCCAAGTGCCTTGGCGAGGTGTGCTTCGTCGGTGACGCGTAGCGATCATGTGCGCACCGTAATGGTGGACGAGACGCGCAGCCGCCTGCCCCACCCCTCCGGCCGCCGCGTAGACAAGCACCGACCACTCCCGCCTGTCGATCGGGCATACCGAGGACACCGTGCGGCTTGCGGCCGCGTTGCGGCCCGCGCCATATACGTGGACGACGGATCAACATATGTCGACAACTGGTTGTGGTGAGCCTGCGTGCAACCCATTGTCCACCTGGTGTATTCGATGCCAGGCAGGCCGGAAGGCCGAGGTAGGATCGAGCGATTCTTCAGAACTGTGCGCGAGCAATTCCTGGTCGAAATCACCGGCGCCACAGGTGAGCACGGACGCCACCATGTCACAAATCCAACCGAGCTGAACCGGCTGTTCACCGCCCGGGTCGAAACTCAACACACCGCCAAACCTGAAACGCCCGCGCCGCCACCGAAACCCACGGGGCATCGACTGCTGCTTCCAGCCACGATGAGGCCGTCGCCCGCATAGGCAGGTGCATCGCCGAACGTAGCATCGGGATGGTCACCGGCAAGCTCGGCGCCGGCAAACCATCGCCGTCCGCGCCGCGCTGGATCGCAGCCGTCACACCGGCATCCACCTGCCCGGATACCACCGCCGGGTTTCGTGGCATCCGCCGCCGCATCGTCACGGGCCCGGACGCAAATCCACTTACTCACAATGACATAGGCCAGGTTCGCTGCCCGTACCGGTGCGGCGGGTTCCGGTTCACACACCTCCGCACCTTCGTCGGCCGTCGCGACGAAGACTGAGGATGCCCCAAAGCCGCTCGGACCAAGTCTACTACGGCCCGTAGTTGGCGGCTGGGTCTTCGTGGATCGTCCGCGCCAACACGGGCATCGGCGGCTCGCGATCCTGTACCACGAGCGCAAGGTCGTCCTGGCGGCGAGCTCGGTGGCGCGAGGCCGCGCCACCCGTGTAGATGGTCGTGGTGTTCGACCGGCGGGCGCGCATTGAGCAGCGTTGCCTGGCGGGCACGGGCTCCCGGCACCAGTTGCACACGCAAACGACCGACGGCGCTGACCACAGGTGGCGCGATCGCTCTGTTGGTTTGCACGCTCGCGCCCGGCCAACGCGGCCGCAGGGCGTACGATCTCAAGCGCGCATGTCCGGTCCTTCCACCGCGTTCGGCTATCTGCTCGAGGTGCGCGGTCATGGCATTGGGGCCACAACGAGGTTCCCCGGAATCCTTACAGATGCAAGAACACAATATTGCGTTCTCTTTGCTGCATCTGTTGCGTTCTTGCGGCGTTCTGCTGACCAGTCCTGCGCCTTCGTGACCTCGACGGCGCTGTTCAGAGAGGCGGAAGAGCATGCGTAAGGGGGCTTTTCGATCGCTGGTGCCACCTTCGGCAAACCCTCGGCAGAGTGCCCCGACGGCGCGCTCACCCCTTCCCCTTCCGCTCGTTAGATCCCACTCCACGCCCACGCGTCCTCAGACTGCCGCGCTGGAGATTCGATCGATCGATGTCCGGGGCCGATTGGTGGCACAACACGTCCTGGCGGTGCTGGGTTGGGACGCCGAGACAGCACTGGATTGGCGGTTCGCTTCAGACCGAATCGTGATCGTTCCGTCGACAGCTTCCCGGATCCGCCTGACAGAAAGTCGGCTGTGGCTGCCAGCCCAGGCGCGCTGTCGTCTAGGACTTATCGCAAGGGATCGAGTGGCGCTGTTCGCCGAGACGGACACCACGGAACTGGCGGTCTATCCCGCCGTCGTGCTGGAAAACCTGTTGCGATCGCACTCGACGGCAGGAAGGAGCGCCGAATGACGAGCACACGATCGCGCGCATCGAAAGCCGACATCGCCGCCGCTGCAGCGATTCTCGAACGCTTGAACGTCACCACAGATGATCTGATGGCCACCGCATCAGTGCCCACGGTGGTCGTACCGACCTTCGCCGAATACGCACCACGCGTATACGCCGCAATGCCCCCGACCCGCACCCGCGACAACTACCGCTCCTACTGGAACAAGATCGCCACCCTATGGCCGGACCGGCGTCTCGACGAACCCACGACCAGCGAACTCGCCGGACTGGTCAACCAGATTCGTCAGCAGCGAGCAATCCGGCGCAGCGACCGCGGAGGAAAAGGGGTTGCGCGTGCTGCCGTCGATGCACTGCGTTGCCTGTACCGGCACGCGGTCCGCGACCAGCTCATCGACGCCGCAAGTAACCCCACCACCGAACTCGACCGCAGCGCACCACCGCGTCCCAACCGCCGAGCCTTGCCCACTACCCTGCTCACCGAGATCTACCGCGTCGCCGCCGAAGGACCCGACCCTGAGCTTCATCACGTACTGATCCGCTTGCACATCGAAACCGCATGCCGACGCGGCGGCGCGCTGGCCTTGCGGCCACAGGACCTAGTGTGTCGCGCCGGAAATGCGTTGAAGATATTTGGCGAGTGATTCGAGGATCTCCTCCGCGGTCTTGTGCCAGACGAATGGTTTCGGGTCGGCGTTCCATTGCTCGATCCAGGCTGTGATGTCTTTGTCCAGTGCCGCAACACTTTTGTGGACTCCGCGGCGCAGGAGTTGGTCGGTGAGGAATCCGAACCAGCGCTCGACCTGGTTGAGCCACGAGGAGCCGGTCGGGGTGAAATGCATATGGAAGCGAGGATGGCGGGCCAGCCAGGCGTTGATCGTCGGTGTCTTGTGAGTCGAGAGGTTGTCGCAGACCAGGTGCACGTCCAGTTCCGCGGGCACGGCCTTGTCGATCGCGATGAGGAATTTCTTGAACTCGGCTGCGCGGCGGCGGGAGTACAGCTTGGAGATCACGGCTCCGTCGGCGATATCGAACGCCGCGAACAGGCTGGTCACACCGTGGCGGACGTAGTCGTGGGAGTATCGCTCGGGCATGCCGGGCATCATCGGCAGCACCGGTTGGGAGCGGTCCAGTGCCTGGATCCCCGACTTCTCGTCCACACACAGCACGACCGCCTTCTCCGGCGGATTGTGATACAGCCCGACCACATCGACGACCTTGTCCACGAACAACGGATCGGTCGAGAGTTTGAAGCCGTCGGCCACATGCGGTTTCAGCTCGAACTTGCTCCAGATCCGACCGATCGTCGACGGCGACAAGCCACTTCGTTTGGCCATCGAGGTCCGCGACCAATGCGTCGCGCCCACCGGCTTGTGTTCCAGGGTCATCGTGAGGACTTCTTCGACCTTGTCCAGCAGGATCGACGGGGGTCGTCCCGGACGCGGCTCGTCGGACAACCCCTCGAGACGTTTCTGCGCGAAACGCCTCCGCCACTTACCTACCGTCTGGGCCGTGATACTCAACTCGGCTGCCACATCCTGATTGGATTTCCCTGCCGCGCAACCCAAGACGATCCGGCAGCGCTCCGCGAGCGCCTGCGACGACTTGGATCGACGCGCCCACCGCTGCAACGTCTCACGCTCATCGCCGCTCAACACGATCTCGGCCACCGGACGCCCACCGCGATCACGATCAGCCAGCCCCGCCAGACCCTCGGCAGCGAACTGCCCGCGCCATCTCGCCGCCGACCCCGTCGAGACACCGACAAGCCGCGCGGCACCCGCATTCGACATACCCTCAGCACACGCCAGCACGATCCGAGCCCGTTGCGCCTCACGCCGATCCGGCGATTCCGCCATGCGCGCAAGCTCCACACGCTCAGCATCGGACACAACGATCTCAACAGCGGACGGCCCACGATGCGACACACAAACAGGCTAACAACTTAGAGGGCACATTTCCGGCGCGACACACTAGTGCCTCGTCAAGCAACCTTCGGTAGGTAATCCGGCTGCCGGATCTTCGACCCGACGGCGAAGTCTCGGACGGGTCCGGCGTGCTGGTTGCGCCAGCGGATGTAGTCGCCGATCGCGTCGTCTTGTTCGCCGTGGCTGCGGTGGTCGGTGCCGTTGAGCGCGAAGTACCGCAGCGCGGCGAACTCGCACTCGATGCGGTTCAACCACGACGAATACGTTGGCAGGAACACCAACTCGATCGCGTTGTCCGCGCACCAATCGCGGACCTCACGGCGCTTGTGAACCGAGTAGTTGTCGCAGATCAGATACAGTTTCTCGCCCGGCGAACGTGCGCGAAGGGTTTTGAGGAAGGCCAGGAACTCCGTCCAGCGTTTCCGGTCCCGGATGCGGTAGTACAACTGACCGGTGGCCAAATCGAGAGCGCCGAACATGTGCCGCACGCCCTGGGTGCGATGGTAGGTGGCGCGCAACCGTTTCGGCTTGCGGCGAGTAAACCAGCCGCGGCCGGGACGCGGTTGCAGGTTCAAGGGCCCGAACTCGTCCACGCAGAGCACGCGCCCATCGGCGGGCGGGTTGTCATAGAGATCGAGCAGGCGGGCCATCTTCTCGGTGAATTCCGGGTCGTTGCTGGCCTTCCAGGTCTTGGTGGCCTGCCACGACACCCCGCAGGCTTTGAGGATCTGCCGCAGCGTCTCTTTGCTGATGTCAGCGATCCCGTTGGCCCGCAGCACATCCCGCAGTTTGGACAGACTCCACGTCGCAAACGGCCACCCCAGGTCACGGGGGCAGCACCGGGCGATCTGACAGATCCGATCACGCGTCGCTTGATCGGTCTTCGCCGGCCTGCCCCCGCTCCATTTTGGGTCCAGCGCCTCGAATCCATGCGCGTTGAAGCCGTGAATCACTTGCCGCACATAAGCTTCCGAGACCTGCATCAACTTCGCGATCGCCCCGACCGGTTGATGCTGGGCCGAGGCCATCACCACCACCGCCCGCCGCATCCGCACCGGCACCTTGCTACGCCGGGCGATCTGGGCCAGCTTGCGACCCTCCTCCGGGGTCACCGCTCTGCCGAACACATCCGGCTTGCGAGCCACCGGCATCACCTCCACCGGCAGCATCGCCGGTCAAGGCCTCCGGTTCAACCCGCCACCCCGGCGATTAACGCATCAACCTTCCCGGACAAGGCACTAGACACCACCGAATGCTCGATTCGCCTGCGAGAGAAAGGTGGAACAGAACGCTGGCAGCCCGTCTCCCCCACCCTGATGAGCGCCCTACAGCGCCTCGACAGCCAACGTCGACCGAGCCCCGACGACACTCCGACCCGCGCACGTAACGGTCGCCCCATCAGCGGCGACGCCAGCCAACGACTACTGCGATATCGCAACGGCCATCCGATCACCATCGGCTGCTACGACGGGCTCTGGAAACGGATCCGCACCGAGATTCCCGCCGCCGACATCCTCGGCATCAGCACGCACTGGCTGCGACACACAACGCTGAAGTGGGTCGAACGCAACTTCGGCCTATCGGTCGCCAAAGCCTATGCAGGCCATGCCGACAACCCCGGCCACGGAGCCACGGGAACCTACACGAGAGCCGACATCGAAGAAGTCGCCCAAGCGCTCTCCTGGCTCGCCGGCGAGCAACATCCCCTCGCCCCACCCGCGGACTATAGCGCCGAGCACGCCCCATCCACCTGGGCCGCTTGATGCGGATCCCGGATGAGCGTGCGTCTCATCCGGGATCTTTCATGTTCATAGCGGAACGAGGGCCTCTTGAACAAGTCGGCGAGACACGCCGCCAGCGCAGCGTGTGGAGGGATAGTTGGCTGTACGGCAGCGGAGGACGGCGGCGCGCAACGGTGCCCCAGGAGCTACTGACTGCTCTCGCGACGTAGCGATGATCGGCTAGGAACTTCAGAAGGATGGGCCGATCTCGCGGGCCGTCGAACGACGAACCCAAAACCGAGGTCCCACGACAACGTGCCAACGCATTTGAACGCGCCAGCGTGACCTTGAATCGAGACCAGCCCATCCAGAGGCCTGTTCCAATTGGGCAAACCGTGACTGCCCCCAAGGCGCATCGACCGCTTACACCGGTTTCAGCGGATCTCCTGCATCCCATCTACCGCAGTACATCCGAGAGGAGCAACCGATGTGCCCGAACGCAACTGTCTCTCGACAGCAGTTGATGGACGGTGTTGTATATCGTGCAGAGCTTTCGTTGCAGGTACCAGCACCGCACGCGCGCCACCCTTATGCGGCGCGGGAGGGGAACACCCGCATGGACCTCGATATCACCTGCCCGCACTGCGGCCAGATCGACCTCGTTCAGAGCGTGCCCGCGCTGCATGCCGACGGGGTGTCTACGAGCTACGGCACCAGCCAGTACACCGGAGTCGGCATAACCACCACTGGGTTCGTCCCAGTGGTCGGCACCTCCACTGTCGAACACACCCATGCCACCGAACTCGCCCGCAGCCTCGCGCGAGGGCCCGCTGAGCAGCCGAGTGGACGACTAACGATCCTGGGACTGTTGCTGCTGATCCCCGCACTGCTGGCGCTGTTTCCCGCGGTTGGTTCGGTGATGGTCGACGACGCCGAAGCGAGCCGTTGGACTGCGGCGGTTGTGGCAATCTGCTTCGTTGGCGTCTTCGCCACCCCAGGATTGATCGTCATGGGCACGGTGATCCGTCGCGATCTGCGCAACGCCAAGATCCGGCGTGGTCGTCCCCACGCTCATGCCGTGTGGCAGGCAGGGTTCTATTGCCATCGCTGTGGTGTTGCGTACTGGCCCTACTCGCCTGCCCCGGGAATTCCGGCGAGGCAGCCGTTCGCACCACCGCAGTTTCGCTGGTTCGTCTGGACCGCCGGTGGATACAACAACGCCTGACGTCAAAGGCCAACACCTCACCCACCCACGAATGCCTAGCCGGGCAAGCCAACGGTGACGGGATCGATCTCGATACGCAGTCCACGCCAGCTGGGATGACGTAGGGCCCCGACGTATTCGCGGTATTCGACGGTTCCAACAAGTCGCGGTCGCACCCAGTGCACCCCGACGGCACGTTCTCGCGGCGGGGATCGATCGAAGGGCGACTCGGTGACCGCCAATTCGGTCAGGCGGCGACGCAGAGCACGCGGACCGCCGCACTGAAGCCGGTGCCGACATTCCCGATATAAACGAGGCAACCGGTCCGGTCGTAGGCACCGAGGACCAGAACGTCGGCGCGGGCACGGACACAAGTGTCAGCGTATCTCGAGAAAATACCGACCTGTCGGTCCCTGCGGCTAGGGTCACGACCCGTGGAGTTCAACAGCGGTGACTTCGTCCGGATCGGCCACGGCGGGGTGAGCGTGTTTCGTGTTCTCGAGATCGGCCGTCGACGGAGACCCTGACAGGGCGCTGATTGAGGCCGTCGGCGAGCCGCGACCGGGGATCTATCCCTGGTCGATCCGTGTGGCGCACCTCGTGCCCGCCACCGATCAGTCCGCCGGATCCGAAACCTCCGACTAGAGGTCTGTCCGCCCGGCATCGGCAACGCCCTCACCGCTGTGCTGCGGCCCTGTGCCTGGCGACGGCGACGCCTCGGTGGCCGTCGGGCGTGTCGGCACCTGGGGCACTGAGCCAGCCCGGTTTACTTCTGGGCTAGCCCCGCTGTGAGTGTCGGTGTCGGCGCGTGCGGCGGTGATGAGTTGGCGGGCTTGCTTGGCGCTGATCTCCAGCAACTCGGCCACGTCGTCGTCGGTTTGGCCTTGATCACGGATCGCTGCCGCGGCGAGCGCTTGCTGCGCGCGGTGCGCGGCGATCTGTTCTCCCGCCCGCTCTTGCACACGAGCGATCTGCTCACGCAAATCGTCGATCTCGTGGTCGCGGGCGGTTTCGCAGACGGTGATGGCTTCCCAGGCGGCGATGTACTGCTTGACCGCCGCGGTGATGAGTTGCTCGCGTTGCCGAGTTCGCTGGCGGCGAGCTCGGACCCGCTCACGTGAACGCTCCAAGCGGGCACGGACTTCCGGACGCCGCGGTGTTCGGGCCGGTCGCTTCGGACGTGATGTGGGCATTGCGAACTCCAGGTTTCCGGGGCCCGTCTGCCTGATTCTCCCGCAATCCAGCCTAGCGCAAAACCACCGCCGGACGATGGGCCCGTCGACTCACTGCACGGCCCGGAAGTCGAGCCGCCACAACGTAATCGGCCACACAGATTGCTGGCATCCATCCCCGCCGTTCCAGCACGTTAATCCGTTGACGAATGCTGTCGAGCTCACGCTCGCTCCCCCTGATGCAGAGAAAGGGCGGTCCCATGCCCACTCTCGCTGACCCGCCCCGGCGAAACGGTCATCGCGACGGCGGTGTTCAGCGGGTTGCTGCTGCCGCGCGATGCCGTCGATTTCGCGGTGGCGCCCAGGGCCGGATCTGCTCAGTCCTGTACCTGACCGTGCATCGGCCGGGCGGCTGCCCACCGCGTTGTTGGGGCGCCGCGAGCCGACCGTGCCTCGACCACACGGGAACGCGCGTGTGATCCGACCCTCGTCGCATCTTCCCGACATGGTGCTCCACAACGGTTCCAGAGGATAGAGGTCGACGGGGCTGATCAGGCGACCCGCGTGATCGTCGTCAGGGAAGGAGCCAAGGCGGCTATCGGATCGTCGGCGCTCGCACCCGGACCGCCGCTTGCCGACCGGCACAACCGAGGTAACGACACACCGATCGGGCCATGCCCGCGGCGCCGAGGCGGCGGCCGGTAACCTGCTCGATCGTCCCGCCGAGATCGTGCGGGCACACCCTGTCGGTGAGGGGATCACCGGAGCCGCAACGCTTCGGCGCCGACAGGCGCTGTAGTGGACGGAGTTCGAGTACGACTGTATTGCTCGAAGATGGAGATCGTGCCCACATCGAAGAGGCGAAAGAAGCGGCCGAAGCCCACGCGGGCACAGACGCCCCGCCACGACCTGATGAGGTTGGTCCAGGACGACGATCGGCTTGGCGAGGACGAGCCGATCATCATTCGCCGCGGCCGCCCACTCCCCTCGAGCGCGGTCGTGCCCGGCCCCGGGAATCGCGCGGGATTCAACGCCGACGGGACCAGTTTCCTCCCGAACGCGATGATCTTCGACTCACGGTTGGACGCCCACGCCACAGTCGCCTACGCGCAACTGCTGATGGCGCAGCCCCCGCTGGAGATCACCTGGGAAGAACCGATCGCGTACCTGCTCGAGTTACCCAGGCACAGCGAGGACAGCGAGCAGGGGGTGCTCGACGGTGCGGAGTCACTTCGCAGGCACGGCTATCTGCGGCCGTGCGAGAGCGGATGGACTCTCGACGTTCCCGACGACGCCGAGGAACACAGCTACTTCACCGGTAGGAGTCGGTGAGAGCGAGCCGCGTCGATCGGACCGACAGCTGGTCGCTCGCCGGCGCGGCGTCGGTGCGCAGCGCACCGTACTCGGCGGATGTCTGCGCAAACCGCGCTGAGTCCGAACCTGCTCCGTCTCGGCGCGGGCTGCACAAAACGCACGCTGCTTCTCGGATGTGACCACCTCGAGCCAGTCCGGCCCATGCCGTCGGCGATTAACGAAGCCCATCAACTCACGCAGCGCGGTCTCCAACGTCGCTAGTGCCACACTCGGCTCCAGGATTGGCATCCGGCGAGGATGACGCAGTCACGACGTAGTGCGAAGCGATTTCCGGCCCTGCCCAGCTTGTCCGCGTCGATCAGCTAGATCAGTGGGCAGAAAGCCCTGACTCACTGGGCGACCTGGACGGTCTGGACTTGTACAGTTGAAATCCGATAATCAGCGTAAGTCGTTTTGTGTCAATCGGTTCGGTCGGTCCGTCTCGTCCGTCGTCGCCCCGGCATGATGTGGCGTCAAGCCCGCACGTCAAAGCCCCTGTAAACCAACAGGATTCGTCGGAAACGTCGAACGCGGGACGGCCCACTTCACCGCGTTCACCTTCCACCTGTTTCTTCCGGCTGATGCGACTTCCGAGGGTGGTTGAAGGAGTTCTTTGTCGCGGCCCCGGATTCGGTGATGCCCAAGGCCCGCAAGGGGTTCGAAACGCGCTGGTACGGCCACGCCGAGGATCGGCTGCTCGCGCTCAAGGATGCCGCCCACACAGTGGTGGCTACTGCGATACCTGCGGTGGCGTGAGCCTGGTCCACGACGACCCGTCGAGACCCGCCCACCGATAGTCGCTCATTTTGTCCCGTCCTGTGAACGCCAGCTCGGAGCGTCAGCTCCGGGCTGGCGTTCTTTCGATTTCTGGAAGGTGTGCTGTTATGCCTCATCCCATTCTGGCCACGGATCCGCCGTGTGCGGTGTGTTGGCGCCGCGAGGCCAGCGGCTGGTACCAGCTCGACGAGGATTCCAGTCGGCTGGTCTGCGAGAGCTGCTTCGTTGCGCTGCCGGAGTGTGAGCGCTGCCATGCGACGGTTCGCAGCCTCGCCGTGGTCGCCGACGATCGCCAGCTGTGTCGGTCCTGCACCCGCGGGTGGGTGGGGTGCGTGTCGTGCCGGGAGTTGACCGACCCGCATGTGCGCACGGACACCGGTGATCCGGTGTGTTCGCGTTGTGCGACGGTGTTTTTCGACCTGTGCGTTTCCTGCGAGCGCTACAGCGCCGCGAGCCGGTATGTCTCCGGCGGGGCGCGAGCCTGCACCCGCTGCGCGGCACTCTACGACTCCTGCCCGGACTGCGGCACTTTGTTGCGCGCGGGGCGGGTGTGTGAGCCGTGCGGGCGGCGGGCGTGGGTGTGGAACTACAGCTACAAACCCGACCCGATCTTCCACGGGGACGGGCCGCTGTATCTGGGCATGGAGCTCGAGGTCATCGTCCCGGATTACCGCTACAGCAAGTGCGTCGCCGTGGCCGCCGATCATCTCGGAGACCTCGGCTATCTCAAGCAGGACTCCTCCATCCAGCCGCAGGGATTCGAGCTGGTCACCCACCCGATGTCGTATCGGCACGCGATCGATCACTTCCCGTGGGCCTTGCTCGACGCGTTGTGGGATTTGGGTTGCGAGACCGACCAGACTGTCGGGTTGCATGTGCACGCCAGCCGCGACGGGTTCGACTCCCCGGCCCACATCTACCGCTGGCTGAAGTTGTTGTATCGCAATGAATCCGCGGTCACCATCCTGGCGCGGCGGCGTTCGCACTACGCGCCGTTCGACCGGATCGCACGCGCCAAGGCGCGCGAGACCGCCAAAAGCCACCAGCACGCACTCGGGCTCGAGCGCTATCAGGCGATCAACCCCTACCCGCGAAAGACGTTGGAGCTGCGGGTATTCGCCAGCTCGCTGGAGGCCCAGTGCGTGCAGGCCGCCCTGGCGTTCACCACCGCCTCGATCGACTACACCCGCGCTCTGCGGGTCGCGGATGTGCGGGCAGGGGCGTGGGAGTGGTCGGCCTTCGCCTCCTGGGTCGCACGCCAGCCCGACTACCAGCCGCTGGCCGTGGAAATGGAGGACCTGGCATGTGCCTGCTGACCTACTTCCCGCCTGCCATTGGCCCGGACCCGGTCGCGCTGGCGTATGGGGCGACGGCGAACCCGCATGGGCACGGCTACGCGGTGATCGCCGGACGCGGCGTCATCGTCGGTCACGGGATGGACGCCGGACCGGTGATCGAGGAGTTCGCCGAGGTGCGGGCCCGCTATCCCGATGGGCCGGCGTTGTTCCATTCCCGCTACGCCACCAAAGGCATCCGCGATATCGACAACTGCCACCCTTTCCGGCTCGGCGGGGATCCGCGGACGGTGTTGGCGCACAACGGAACCTTGCCCAAACGCGTCCACCCCGGCGCTTACGATCCGCGGTCGGACACCCGCATCGCCGCCGAGGACTACCTACCGGGTCAACCGTTCGGGTCGATCGACACCCACCGCGGCGCACGCGGACTGGCCTCATGGCTGGGATCGAGCAAGCTAGTCATCCTCACCGCCGACCCCACCTACCGCCACCAGGCGTATGTGTTCGGGCAGCAGGCCGGGACCTGGGAAAACGGAATCTGGTACTCCAACACCAGCTACCTGCCACCGGCCCGACGCTGGCCGACCCGCTGGCAGTACATGTGTGGGCACTGCTGGCACCTCGATTCACATCGCACCAGCCGCTACTGCGGCGACTGCGGCTGGTGCTTCACCTGTGAGATCGCCTTCCCCGACTGCCAATGCCAGCCGCCACGCCCCGCCGACACCGGCGTGCGAACCAAGCGCCGTGGCCATTTGGTCGCGCTCACCCGGCACAGCTCCACCACAGCACAGCCTCACTCCTCCACGCCTAGCTGCTGATTCATCTCTGATCCGAGAACCCCGCACCCAGCTTCCACGGCTGGATGCGGGGTTCTTTCCATTTCTCCCACCGGAAGGTCGTGATCGCTCATGCCCGCCTCCACGTTGGCCGACCCGCTGTGCGAGGACTGCTCCCATCCCATCACCGCCGCGACAGCGGTGTCCACGGTCGAGGGCGAGAAGTTGTGCTCCGACTGCGCGGCCGAGGTGCCCCGCTGCGACGAATGCGCCGCACACACCCGCGAACCGCGGGTGACCGTTCACGAGACTTACCTGTGCAGTCAATGCCTGATCGGCTGGCAGCGCTGCACCGACTGCGACCGCTACACCCGCGAGGCCACCGCGATCGTCGGCGGCGGAGACGCCTGCGAGCAGTGCGGCGACAACTACGACAGCTGCGCCGACTGCGGGAACCGCGCCACCGATACCTACGCCGTCGACAGCCGCGGCCGGGTCTGCGACAACTGCCAAGAGGATTACCGCGAGTGCGCCGACTGCTACACCCTCGTCCCGCGGGAAGAGACCTACTGCGAGTCCTGCGGCGACAACCACAACCCGAGCCACTCCCGGGTGCACGACTGGAGCTACAAACCCACTCCCCGCTTCCACGGTGAGGGCCCGCTGTTTCTGGGGTTGGAACTGGAAATCAAGATCCCGCGTGGCGTTTTCACCGAGGCGGTCGACACCGCCGTCGACGACCTCGGCAAGGCCGGGTATCTGAAGGAGGACTCCTCGATCCGTCCGTGCGGGTTCGAGCTGGTCACCCACCCCGTGTGGAACCTGCTGGCCTGCAACGATTCCTTCGGAGCAGCGACAGCAGTGCTGAGCGAGTCCGAGCAACTGGTCCCCGCCTGGCTGTTCAGCCCGCGAGGCAAGACCCTCTTCCTCGACTGGCTCGGTGAGGCCACCCACACCGTCGCCTCCCACAAGACCATCCTCGGCCGCTACCGCGACTCCGAGCAAGCCCGGCACTTCATGCAGATCCTGGGACAGAACCCGGAATTCGTCCGGTTGTGGACTTCTAGTATCCGCGTCGCCTACGGCCGCAACACCAGCGATCTGCTACACCTACTCGACCCTGCAACCGACGAGCCGGCGTCCTACAGCCTCAGCATCTCCAATGTCACGCAAACCGAGCACGTCTTGCTCGTCACCGTCATCCGCAAGCCCTACTCCGGCCCTCCGCTGCAACACCCCTTGCCATCCTCGCGACACGCCAGCACGACACGCCGATAGCCTGAGGACTCGCCGTGAGAGCTACACAGAGTCCGCGACAGCGAGCGTCAACCCACCGTGACCATCGAACTCGGAATGAAAGTAGTCCGTAGCAAACTGATGGCACACAGCAGCAGGCAACGCAGATGCCCCGTCACTGAGGTTGTGCATCTTCCCCAATCACCATCACTCGGATTTGCCAACCAGCAAAACGAAAATCGAAGAAATTAGACGAAGCGGCAACCATGGCGGGTCTTGAAATGGTTCGTGCGACATGAACATTGCGCCCAACGAGGCTCTATCGACCGCTGGTCCGCACCCCTCCCCCATCGCCAGACTCGGCACGGACCTGCCACCTGCAGTACCGCCACCATGAACAGCAGGATGCCGCCGGAGCGCGCCGTGGCCGACAACAAGGTGCCGATCGGACAGCAGCGGGCGGAATCTATGCGCCCACCGCATGAGCCGACCTACCCGGTTTCGGTGGGCCCCCGCACACTGCGCAAGTCGCGCCGCTGGTACGAGCAGCAACTCAGGGCAGGCCTACGGATAGCCGACCTGAACATCGAGCACTGCCTTGTCAGGCTCCAGGAGAAGGGAGGCACCCTCCGATGGCAGCCGATCTCACCAACCTTGATGCGCCACCTCCTCCAACACATCCACCAGCGAGGCGGCACAACCCGAACCGATCGCGTGTTCCGCTACCGCAACGGCCGCGCCATGGGCCGCCGCCGCTACGACACCCTCCATCAACGTCTCCGCACCCACCTTCCCTGGGCCGCCACACTCCAAATAACCGCGCACTGGTTCCGCCACACCACCCTCACCTTCGTAGAACGCGAGTTCGGCATCGCCGTCGCGCGGGCCTACGCTGGCCACACCGCCCCCGGCAGCGGCTCTGGATCCGGATCCACACTCACCTACGTCAAAGCCGGACTGCCCGAGGTGGTCGAAGCACTCGTCGCGATCACCGGCGAACCCCACCCCCTTTCCGGCGTCGACCAACAACCGCCAATCGCTCCATCGGGGATAACCACGGGGATCACGAAAATATAAGCCGCATCACCATAAACGCGCTCGCGCTCGAATTGTGCAATGCGCCGCGGAAACGTACAGGCACGTTCGCTAGCACCCAGAGGCGCAACGCGAATGCAGGTCGACAGAGTCAGCACGGACAGATCGTGCTCGGCCCGCCGAGAGGTCCAGCCAGGCTTCGTCGACGCCGTAGCTGGGCTGATGCCCGGCTTTGACATCCTTGCCGAGCCCAGAGACTCGCTGCTGCGTGATGCAGCCGCTGGTGGATCGACGCGATGTGGAGTTGAGATTCTCGCCGAGCCCGAAGGCTCGGCGCTGCGTAAGCGAGGTAGGCATACGGGTCGCGGGGACGGTCGTTGAGATTCTCGCCGAGCCCGGAGGCTCGGCGCTGCCCGACCATGCCGCGCCGTACATGCCATCGGCGAACACGTTGAGATTCTCGCCGAGCCCGGAGGCTCGGCGCTGCTTGCACTTCTCCGGTTCGGCCCAGAAGGTCACGCAATCGTTGAGATTCTCGCCGAGCCCGGAGGCTCGGCGCTGCCGACATCGGCCGCAGCACCATCTACCGAATCCTGGAGTTGAGATTCTCGCCGAGCCCGGAGGCTCGGCGCTGCGCGGTGGCTATCGCCAGAACGATTGCGGCGATGGTGTTGAGATTCTCGCCGAGCCCGGAGGCTCGGCGCTGCCCGCGGCGAACACATCGGCGGCGTCGCGATCCCACTGGTTGAGATTCTCGCCGAGCCCGGAGGCTCGGCGCTGCCAGATAGCCGTGCGCCTGGCACCCGCCGTGATGGTCGTTGAGATTCTCGCCGAGCCCGGAGGCTCGGCGCTGCGTACGCTCCGGGCCGGTCATCGGTGGGCGCTTAGCGTTGAGATTCTCGCCGAGCCCGGAGGCTCGGCGCTGCACTGGCCGCCGAATGGGATGCCGCACACGCGCAGGAGTTGAGATTCTCGCCGAGCCCGGAGGCTCGGCGCTGCCGATGTCCTGCTCGGTGAGACCGACAGCGCGGCACCGGTTGAGATTCTCGCCGAGCCCGGAGGCTCGGCGCTGCAGTACGGTCCTGGCTGTGCGCATCTACGCAATCGCGTTGAGATTCTCGCCGAGCCCGGAGGCTCGGCGCTGCGGCGTTCGGCGAGAGCGACCACAGCGACCCCGGCAGGTTGAGATTCTCGCCGAGCCCGGAGGCTCGGCGCTGCCTGATCCGGATCGTGTGCGGGAGCGGCCATCAGGGGGTTGAGATTCTCGCCGAGCCCGGAGGCTCGGCGCTGCTCGTCGTTGGCGCCCAAACCCATCCACGACTGGGAGTTGAGATTCTCGCCGAGCCCGGAGGCTCGGCGCTGCGCGAACGCCGCTGATCAGCGTGCGCGCCGACTCTTGGACGTTGAGATTCTCGCCGAGCCCGGAGGCTCGGCGCTGCTTGGCGATGATCGTGTGAGGCCAGCGGGGGATGTTGAGATTCTCGCCGAGCCCGGAGGCTCGGCGCTGCCCCAACCCCGATCGCGGCGTCGCCGCGCGTGGCGCCGTTGAGATTCTCGCCGAGCCCGGAGGCTCGGCGCTGCCCGTTTTCCTCTTCGGCGACGCCTTGGGGGTCGTTGAGATTCTCGCCGAGCCCGGAGGCTCGGCGCTGCTGCGGCCGGGGTGATGCCGCCGGGTCGCCGGTGAGTTGAGATTCTCGCCGAGCCCGGAGGCTCGGCGCTGCCCTGGATGGCCTGCAGTGTTGTTCGCACGCTCCAGTTTTGGTGTGTGATGCGTCGTTGTTGGGTGTCTGTTCGCCCAGGTCGGTACTGCAGAACCTTCCAGGGAATTTGGTCGCGCCTGGGGTTCCGAAGCGACTCGACACCGCTTACAGGACCAGTGGCCCATCGTGGGGAGGGTTCACGGACGCACCGCGGTGCCGGGCGTTGGCGAAGGTGCCTTGATCGAGTTGATAGATGCGAATGCTATCTCGGCTGCGGTCGACCGCGGCGTCGAGCGCAGCTTCGAGCCGAAGCCGCGTCACGGGTGTACATGTGACTTCGAAGACCGATTTCTGCACTCGGTGGCCGTAGCCTTCGCATATTCGGGCAACCTTGCGCAGCCTTGCGGCACCTTCGGGGGTAATGGTTTCGACGTCGTATGTGATGAGCAGTTCCATCAGGACACCGTCCAGGGTATGTAGCTGTCGGTGTCGCCGCGCAGGTGACGTGCGAGCAGCCGCGCCTGTACGAGAGGTATTGCCGCGGCTGGCATTTCGCGATCGAGATAGCAGTGGCGCCAGTTGCGTTCACGCGCGAGCGACCATTGCTCGAGGAAGTACTTACGTCCGGTGTCGGTCAGCTGAACTTGTCCACCCGGCAGGGTCTCGGTGTAGGTCGATTTGATTTGCCCTCGGTTTGTGAGGGTGAGGACGAGCCGGTCGACCAGCAACGGTCGTAGCTCTTCCATCATGTCCAGGGCCAGTGCGGGTTTGGCGGGACGGATGCCGTGCAGGTAGCCGATATACGGGTCCAGCCCAACGGTTCGAGGGCACCGTGGACCGCGGTGCGGAGCATGCCGTACCCGAAGGACAGCAGGCAGTTCAGCGGGTCGGTGGGTGGGCGCCGATTCCGGCCTGGTTGCGCCGAAGGCGCCAGGGCCGGCATGGATTGGAAATAGTCGCGGGCTGCCCGGCCTTCGATGCCACGGGTTTCATCCAGCGTCTCCGCGTCGCGGAGCAAGGTCAGTGCGGTTGCGTGGCGGTCTGCGATATCACGCAGGGTGGTGTGGCGTTGCCCGGAAAGATCGCGGGCGCTGCGCAGCAGGAGTTGGCGATAGTTGTGAAGCTTGCCGGCCACCATCGCTTTGGACAGTTCGAGGCGTGCGGTCGGGTTGTCGTGCGCGCGGACTTGCGCGATGCGCAGGTGTGGATTTCCGCTGACGGGTCCGGACACCCGTGCGAGGAATCTGCCGTTGCGGGTCAGCCACGTCACGCCTCGGCCGTCGGCTGCGCACCGGTGCATCAGGTCGTCGGTGACGGTGACACCGTTGAACACGACGATCTCATCGAGCCTGACCAACGGGAGGAGGTGTCGTCCTGGACGGTCCGGGTGATATACCCGCAGAGCGTCGCCGTCGAGGTGAAGACTGGTCCCTGCTGTAGTGACGTACAGGGTCTTCAAGACTTCGCTCATGGACAGTCTCCCGAGTCTCGCGGAGTGAAGAGATCGACCGCGCTCTGAGGGCGTGTTTCTGGAATGCAGCCAGGGCGCAGTGAGCAACGAAGGCAGCGCCGATCGTTGACCGGCTTGGGCACGGTGCCCTCGAGAACCGCCCGACGAAGGTCATCGACAGCGGACCGTACTGCGCATTCCATCTCGTCATCGACGAGGACGATGTGGTGTTTTCGGTCCCGGCCAGCGAATATCTCTCCGTGGGGCACACTGTCGCCGAACATTTCCCGCAGGCATAGAACCTGTGCGGCGACTTGGAGATCAGCAGGACCACCCGGTCGGTAGGTCCCTGACTTGTGTTCGACGGGTACAGGCCCTTCGGCGGTCCAATGCACGGTGTCGCAGATTCCGTGGATCCCCAAACGCTGGCTGTGCACAGGCAGCGACCGCCAGATCCGCGCCCCATGCCGTCCGGTGAGCACACCGCCTCGATCGACTGCTTCGTGGGCTAGATCCCCGCGAACGGTGTCGACGTTGGATTCGAAATACGATTCCTGCCAGATGAGTACCGCTTGCCGAGGACAGTAGGCGTGATGCTCCAGAGCTGAGATCGGCACGCTCCACCGATCCTCGGCAGCGGACTCGGCAAGCATGTCAGTTGAAGACCTGGTGATAGGTGATGCCCGCGGGAAGGTCGTTGGTATCGACCGTCACGTCGTAGTCGCCGAAGCATCGAGGGCTGCGCTCTTCCTCTGCATCCCCCGCAGGCACCGCCCTAATGCGTTCGACGAGTTTCTGGGCTGGGGCGTTGCCGAAGGTGTTGTCGTGGCTGAAGACATGCAGTCCTCGGGCGGTCATGCGGCCGCGGGCGGCGGAGGCGTCGTGGTCGAACATCATCTCCATCACCTGATACAGCAGTTCGAAGTCCTTGGTGTCGACACCGGTCTGGGCACCGCGGGCAGCCGAGTAGCTGATCTCGACCCGGTACAGGGCATACGGCACCGTCCACTTCGAGCCCATTTCGGTGCGCTCGCCGTCGTCGATGTCTTCCTGGCGAGTTTGGGTGACGCGAGTGATGGCGTGCTCTGTGGGGGTGATCGGATCGATCGAACGGGCCATCCCGAACTGCAGAGGCCCGCGGATCGCACCAAGGGCGTTGGTTTCGCCGGTGGAAAGCACCGCGCCGAACAACCGGATGTCGGCGTAGCGGTCGCACAGCCACGCCCTGGCAGCTTGTGCTTGTTCGGGTGTCAGTTTCGCTTTGGTCTTGCCACCTTTCTTGGTGTCCTTGTCACGTTCGACACCGGTCGCCGACAACGATTCGACCAACCGGGTGTTGAGCGCATGCCCCGCCTCGACGAAGATGCCGTAGCGCGGGTGTCCTGCGGCGGCCAGGGCGAGGGTGTCGCGGAACTTCCGTTTGATCGCGACGTCGGTGACCAAGCCGTGTCCTGTGTAGATGTCGGTGCGGGGCTGGTTGCCGGCGTCGGGGTCTCCGTTGGGGTTGCCGTCGGTGACGTCGAACAGGAAGACCATGTCGTGGCGGACGGTCGGGTCGAGGTGCGCCGGGAGGTTCGCGGTTGTCATTGATCGTGGTCCTGTCTGGGAAGGGGTGGTGGTCACTTCTGCTCGTCGCTGCCGCGGGCCGTGCCGTTGGCACGGGCAGCAGCGATTTGGTGCGCGAGCTGGTGGTGGTAGCCGAGGATGAACTGTTCCTGCTGGCGCAGGGTGTTGCGCACCGGCGCACCGCCGTGATGGTCGAGCAGCTCATACAGTGCGGTCAGCTGTTGAATGTGTGCGTACCCCGCGCCGCTGCTGCGGCGACGCAGTTTGGTAATCCACGCGGTGGCTTGTTTGCGCCCTTGGACGAGAACTGGGCGCGGGGTGTCGATCGCCCGCCGCAGGAATCGGTCACCGAAGGTGGAATTCACTTCCCGTCGCACGTCGCTGTCAGCGAGCGTGGCTTCCTGCGGCACCGACGATTTCGGTGTCGGCCGATGCGCGGCGCGTTGGGTCGCCTCCAAGGCGGCGAACAATCGTCCCGCGACGTAGGCGGGTTCTGTACAGGTCTCATCCAGCGACATCGGGATCCTGATCTCCTTGTCCGGGTAGCTATGTCGAATCAATGCCAGTCGAGCCAGTGCCGCGCGCCTGTCATCGATGCGACCGTCGTTGCGCACACGATGGATCAGGTGAGCGCGCAACGACATCGGCACTGGGCGAGCGAGGACTGCGACTTGCAGTAGCTGATGAACGACGTCGTCGGGTCGGTCGGCATTCTTCGCGCCGAATGGCCGGTACCCGTTTGCTTTGCTGTCCCACCGACCAAGTGCCGCGGCGAGGCCCGGCACACCGTGTATCCATCTGCCAGCGGGGATTTCGATACCGTTCGCCAGGGAGTACGGCGCATCATGGCGCGGGGTGTTCTTGTGGTCGGCGAACCAGGCCAGGACGTTGGAGTCGTGACTGACCTCGTCGCCTTCACGGGTCGCTAGTGCGATGTCGATGAACTCACGGACCATGATCCGAGCGACGTTGCCGCCCACCGCGAGCCAGCAGAACCGGCCCTGTAACCGCTGTGCGGGCTGTCCCCGGTGCACCGCCGCGAACAATTGCTCGACCTCGTCCGGGTTTGGGTCTAATACGAGGTCGAGGTGGTCGAGTTCGTCGGTGCCGCTCACCCACCACGCCAACCGGGTGTTCTGGCCAGGGAAGGTGACGCTGTGCCGAGACGACAGGATCGAGGTCAACCCAGCCATGAGGTCATCAGCACAGCCCAAGCAGACCGGAATATGGGTGAGTTGTTCGGACAGGTCGTAGCCGAACACCCGCTCGTTGACGCTGACCAAAGCCGCGTCGTTGCTGGCCCCAGGCACCAGCGATCCAGGGACTTTCGCCGGGATGGTGTTGGCCAGCGCCGATTCCTGTCCGCAGATCATGCACAACCCGACCCGGCCGCTGCCCTTGCGTTGGCCGACCTGCTCGCACCAGAACTGCGCGACGCTGGGGCTTTCGTGGACGTAGCGGCCGTCCACGGCGATCACCACCCCGTCCTTGGCACGCACCCCGTCCGGACGAACCAGAGAACCGAGGACACCGGACCGATACACCTGCATCAGCACATGCGGCATCCGATCGACCTCGACGGAAACCGTTGCCGCCCACTGCTCGATCAATCCGACGAACGCCACGTGACATTGCGCGACCCGCGCTGGATTGCTGTCCTCATCCGGCCACCCCAGTACGTACTGGATGTCATCAGCGCCCAGATTCGGGGAAACCCCCACTGTTCGGGTCGACGACGGCACCAGATGCACAATGCCGCGCTTGGGCCGGTCCGGGTCCGGGGTCGGTATCAGTGCGGCGGTGAACACTCCATCGCGGCCGGTGCGCACGTCCAGCTTCCACCGGCACTCTCGTTCACGATGAAACCCCGGCACTCCTTCGGAATGCTCGCGTGCGTAGGCGGTCAACCGCTCCAACAGCATTCAGATCACCCCGAGCTCGTCCGCGTCGATACCGCGGCGAGGAACCTGCAGCACACCGTGGTCCAGGCGCGCATGGAACCAGCTCGAGCGCCTCGGCGTGGCCGAGTAGTCGATGCTGTGCAACATCACTCCCAGATCAGCCGACATCGCAATCGGCGCGGCATCATCAGGGTCGGAAAACGCCGCCGGGAACTCCCGTGTGCCCAGGAACGGCTGGCTGAAGCACTGGCCCTTACTCACACGGCGCCGTAGCTGAGCCTGATACGCAGCAACCTGCTTGTCCGCATGCGGAAGAGGATCGATCTGCGCATGGATTCGATACGCGACATCCCTCAAACACACCGCATTCCGCTGTACCCGATGCGCGACCGTGTCGACAGTTCGCGAACCCGACGCCGCCTCCGACAGCGACACCAGATCCGAGGTCTCGTTACGACGCAGCGCGAACGTCTTCACCGGTTTCAACACCTCGATCCGACTAACCCGGTACACGAACTCCGGCTTCCAATAGATCGCGGTCAACACACCAATAGCCGCGGTCGGCGTCATCACCGAATAGGTCAACCGCTCAGCCGACAACCCCGGCCGCGTAAACAACGCACCCGGACCCCACACCTGGACAACCAGACTCATACCCACCCCTTTCAAATCGCTCTCCACAGAGCTCATTACGAAGAAGGACGCTGCCCTTGCGCTCGCATCGTGCACCACCCCACCGACAAGTTCAGCCGACCACACGACACCGCGGTCAGACCCGGTCAAGCACGCCACCCAGGACGAGATCGCCACTGCGTCGTCACTGATAGATCGAAATACCGGTGCAGCCGGGTGAACAGCCAGTCCGCAATGATCTTGGCCGCGACGATCTGCCCAACCCGCGCCCACAAGTGAGGCCCTTCATTTCATCGTCGCTCACAGCCGGGCCGATCATGTTCACGCCCGATCATCAGACACTCCCTTCATCAGAGCTGACCTGAAGCCCGCCAAAGAGTACATCCAACAGAACACCAGCACCGCGAATTTCGCGCCTAAATACACTGCGCAGCAGTGCTTTTCAGTACCGGTCGGTCGACTTCGAGCCGATTAGCCTCGACCTTCGTCGGGCCCGCCCCCGGCGTGATGGGGTTCGGATTTGATTTTCACTACTCGCTTGGCCTCGACCAGGGTGAAGCCGAGCGAGCACTGCACCGATTGGGCGTGACAGTAGGCCACGAACTCGTTGGAGTCACCGCTGGCGTCGTTGCTCACCAACACCTTCCGCCCGACCCGGCATTTCGGTTGCGACGGCAGCGAAACCAGCGCGGCGGCCAGGACCTGCTTGTGATCGGCGGCGGCGTTGGTCCGGCGTCAACTGCCAGCGACGGGTACCACGACCCGAACCTCCCCGCCGGGAAGGTGCCCTTGACCAGCGAAAACGCAATCCTCAGAACGTCGAATTATCCTAGGTCAGAGCATCTTTCGCTCATCGCCGACGCGAAGCGCCGGAGATGCATGAATGGGTGAGGCTAGACGCCGCGAAATTCTATGTGGACGACCCGAAGGTTCTCGTCCCGCACATCGACAGTGACTTCGCGAATCATCACCTTTCCCGCCGACGAGGTGAACCACGCTTCTTGGCCTCGCTCCACCCGAGGCGACGATTCCAGCGGTGGCCCGGCGATCGTCTTCTGGAGGTAAGGCGGATCGCGATGGCTGAGCACATCGGGGAACCGGGATTGCTCCAGCATCAGGGCGAGGTCGGCGGGGGAAGTTTCCACCGCGATCTGATATTTTCGGTCCCGAATGATTTCGCGCCTGACCAGCAGCACCTCAGCGTTCGCCGGCAGGACCCACCCGCCGTATTCGGTTGCCTCCCGCAATAATTCCGGGCTGGTCGACTCCTCGACATCGGGCACCATCATCCGATCGACGGCGTGGTCGACCGCGCGACCGCACCCGTACAGCCCGAGCAAAACCAGCAGGCACAGCGCCAGCGCCCACGCTGCCCACACCCGCCACCGGCCTCGCCTGGTATCCCGTTCACCGGCTGGGTTAGATGTCATCGCGGAGTCCCTGTTCCACTCGGCGCGGGCAGGTTCAGATCGCCCACCGGTGGCAGATCTCCCACGTAGCGTTTGACCGTAGACGAGCCGATCATATCGAATTCCTTCGCCAGTCCCGCGGTATGCAGGGCGCCGAGCTCACGATCGGTCCACGTGAATCCACCGATATCGGTTGTCTTGCCGCCGTCCCAATTGTATCGATCGTACAGGTGGCATTGATAGTCGAGCTCGATGCGATACGGTGCACTTTCACCGGTCAATTTCTCGATTCTGACCGCTCCGCATACAGTCGTTTCTACCGAGCCGATCGCCAGATACCAGTCTCGGTCGGCGAACGTATACTCTGTCCACTCCAGCTGGAAAGATGCCGTGATGAACTGTTCTGTCGTGATACCGCCGATACGCTTCGCGATGTCGGAAACTCGCAAGGTTACGGATCTGTCGAACAGAATCTTCAACCCCGGATCATCATGCATGATCCGGTCAGGATCCAACGTTAGGGTTGTGCCTGTATTCGCGAGATAGTGTTCCAAATGGTCGGCGGCGTTGGTCAGTCCTGCGGCATCGGCTGCGGCGGTCGCGTAGATCATGGTGTCGAAGAACTTCAAATCATCATACCGGCTGTACAGCGGCTGCGAACCGTGCGCGCCTTGACCCGGATCAGGCGGCGGCGTGGGCGGCATCCCGGGCAATTCGATCGCCATCTACGCCGCCCGCCAATTCCACGGACGCCCCGCACAGCAGCCGACAGCGCCGTCAGAATACAGAATCAACGCGATCCTCCCACCACATATTGTCACCGTATCCAAACCTCCGAGCACCCAAATCTACGGTGACCTTCTCCGGAATATCGAATTCACTGGGGTTGAAGGACGGTATCGTCCGCCCCGGCGCATAGTCCAATGTCGAAGAGAGCTTGTCGATCATCGTCTGAATCTGCTGCTGGCGCGAGACAGCTGATGTCTCGAGCGCGTCAAGGGCTGCGACGATCTCCGCTCTGATCGCTTCACTGATCGGTTCGTTGATATGTGACGCCCACCCGCCGAGCGGAAAGGTTGCGCCAAGAAAGGTCATCGGCTGCAGGATCTTTTCGCACAGGTCCGCCGCTTGGTTGTAAACCAAACGTTCGATGTAGGCGCCACCATTCTCGAGAATCTTGGACACCGCATCGAGATCGAGGCTCCTGGCGCTGGCCGATTGCCCCAGATTGTTCGAGCTCACCCCGAACGACTGTGCGGCATCCCCCGACCAACTGCCCTGCAACCACTTGGTGCCGTTGATGAGGTTTTCCGAGGTGACATAGTCGTTGATTCCGAGCATGCCGATCCCGCTTGCCGATCGCTTGCAGCGATTCCCAGTCCGCCGCCAACGGTGAAAGTAGGTCGACTGTCGGCTTGACTCCGATCGCCGCGCTCAGTCGTTCGTCGTAGACAGAGACCAATCCGATCGCCGATTCGACGACCTGCCGGACGGTGTATGGGTTCTCCGGTACCGCTGGAAGACTGGGAAGTTGCAGTCCGCCGAAACGGCTGACACCTTGACCCGCGCCGACGGCCCACGATGTACCCACACCACCCAAATCGTTCGATGCCGCGGAGATCGCCGTCGCAATCGCTTCGTCGGTCGACCCGAATCGAGTCGCCACGGTGGACAAATTCGTACCAAGGTCACCGATGGCGGTCGCTTCGGCCTCGAGGGCCGCGGCGACCGCACTGCGAAACTTTTCCACAGATGGCGCGAGTGTCGCGAGCAGCCCCGTGGACCCCGTAGGCAGAGCTAGTCCCGGCAGCAAGCGCGAGGCATTCGAGGCCGAGCAGGTTCCCAGCTCCACGAGATCCACGGTGAATCCGGCGACGCTCGGCAGCTCTACCGACAGGTCAGCCACGCCGACTCCACGACACCCGAGCGACAACCCCGGCCGATGCCGTCTCATCGTGCACAAATGCATTGCTACACATGAACATTGCGCATACCCCCTTCCAGCGGGAGTGTACACGGTCAGCCGACCAGCAGGTCCGGCGGCAGCCGAGCCGTCGAATCCGAAAATGCTGGGCTCGCAGCGCAACACCGACGGGTCCGAGACGCCACTCTCTCCCAATTTCTGGCCCTCAGACCGAGTTGCGGTGAAAACGCGAGGTGAGACGGCGAACGCCGCATGGCTCAGCGTCCGGCGTTCACGCATTGCCAGTTCAGCACTGATCTTGAGATTCTCGCCCGGTACATCCGAGCGCTGTGTAGGGCCGCGAGGCTGTAGCCCCTGGTCAGAATACTGACGTCAGCTCGGCCTCATCGAGTCCGACGCCGCGCGCGGTGGCACTGGCCCAGTCGTAGGTACCGCGCCACCGCCCGAGGTCGCCGGTGACCGGTTCGATCAACGCCGCAACATCGGCGCGCCGAGCCAGATCACCTCGCAACTGCACAATCCATGGCTGTAGTGCCCGCAACGCCTCGCTCGCCCGGACCGTTCCCGCGGCGAGCTCCCCCGTCAGCCGCTCGACGTGCCTGGCATTCGCTGTGTCGGCCACGACCACGGGAACCGTGTCCTCATCGATCATCCGGAATGCCTTCGTCCGGTCACGCGCAGCACTTCTCATCGCGTCGATAAGCGGTCCGTCAGCGACAGCGCGGAAATCCAGTTCCTCACGGTGTTTTTGGATCAGCTGCCCGACCGGGGTCCGCGTGTAGCTGCGTGCGCGGCGATCGAGCCCGAGGTCCTGATACAGCTCCTCGTAGTATCGAGCCAGCGCCAGTTGGTCATCCAACTGCGCACCGTCGGGCCCGAAGTGGCGGACTGTCAGCCCACATGCCTGCGCGTACTCAGCGGGTCGGTTCCCATCGGCAGGATCGAAGACCACCACCAGACCCTGTTCGCGTTCACCGTGGCGGTTCGCACGCCCCGCCGCCTGCTGCAACGAGTCCGCCGGCGCCAAGGCCCGCCACACCACCGGGAAGCTCAAGTCCACACCAGCCTCTACCAGCTGGGTCGACACCACCACCGTCGACAACCCCGCGGCCAATCGAGCCTGCACCGTCGCCAGCACCGCACGTCGATGCTGCGGACACATCCGTGTCGACAAATGCCACACGTCCTCGCGCGCCTGCGCCACCAACCGGTACAAACCGCGAGCATCGGCGACCGCGTTGACCACCACCATCACCTGGGGCTCTACCGCCACCTCATCGGCGATCTCCTGCCATGACGGCTTCGGGTCCAAACGCCACTCATAACGCACCCGGCGAGCACTGTCGAACAACGGTTGCGGCTCTGCGATGACCTCGGTGATCCGAACCCGATCCCGCGTCGCCGAATTCTGCCACACCGACAACGCCTGGAACTGCGGCTGCGTCGCCGAAGTCAACAACACCGTCGTACCGAAATCCTCAGCCAGCGTCCGCAACCCACTCAGAATCGGCAACAGCAACCGCGGCGGGAGCGCTTGAACCTCATCCAGGATCACCACCGCCCCGGCCAGCCGATGAACCTTGCGCACCTGCGAAGGCCGCCGCCCGAACAACGACTCGAACAACTGCACCGTCGTCGTCACCACGAACGGCGCATCCCAGTTCTCCGCAGCCAACCGCGACCACCCATCGCGGCCGCCGTCTTCCTCGCCTTCGTCGAAGCGGACACCCGAATGGTGCTCCAACACCACCGGTTTCGTCTCGTCGTCCAAAAGGCGCCGGTAGACATCGGCATTCTGCTCGGTGATCGTCACAAAGGGCACCGCCACGATCACACGCGACTTCCCCCACCTCGCCGCATGACGAAACCCAAACACCCCCTGCGCGAACGTCTTACCCAACCCAGTCGGTGCCGCAAGCCGAAACAAGCCAGGGCGCTCCTCCGCAGCCGCTACCGCCGCCCGGTACACCTCCGACCGCAACCGGCCCACCCCATCGGCCTGCTCCTCACCGATCATCGCCGCACGCCGCCGCTCGAACCGTCGCACCAACTCGGCCATATCCGCCGCCGCGCCAACCTGCGGACCCAGCAACCCCCGCCGATGAGCCGCGGTATCCAGGTGATCGGCATCCACCAACGCCGAAAACACAAGCCGCAGCCGCATCTCCTCCACCAACTTCTCCGGCACCCTCGACCACCGTGTCGCGAACAACCCCCGCCCCAACATCACCCCGGACGCCTCGGGCACCTCCCGGAAAAGCCGAGCCAGCACCTCACCGTCATTCACACCATCGGGGTCCAACCACACCTGCTCCAACGCCGCCGGGCTCGCCATACCCCCGTGATGCCCTAGCACCGCCAACGCAGCGAGGCCTGCGACCTCACGCAGCGCACGTGCCCCAACCTCCTTGTGCGGCACCCCCACCCGCCCCTCAGTGGCCTCGACCTCGATCAACCTACGCTGCCACACACACCCCGCCTTGCCCGCATCGTGAAACAACCCCAACACATACGCCAACTCCCCGGCCCCGAACACAGACGCAAACCGCCCCGCCCACAACGCCGTCGACCGCGAATGCTCATCCAAGCCATGACGAACACCCGACACTTCACTACAGCTATGCGCCCACAAAGTCACCCGAACAAGCTAACCCGCGACCTCAATCCCCGAAGCGACTCCAGCCCCGCCGGACCCGGAGGTCCGGCGCTGCCAGGTCGTAGGCGAGACCTTCGCTCATCGCGAACTGGTTGAGATTCTCGCCGGACCCGGAGGTCCGGCGCTGCACCGTCGGTGGTGAGGTACTGGGCGTGTTCGTCCCAGTTGAGATTCTCGCCGGACCCGGAGGTCCGGCGCTGCGTTCAAGGTCGCCGGAGCCGTGATGCTGCTGTGGTTGAGATTCTCGCCGGACCCGGAGGTCCGGCGCTGCTTCAGGCCCTGGGCGTGCTCCTTGCCGCCACCGCTGTTGAGATTCTCGCCGGACCCGAAAGTCTGGCGCTGCGCCCGCGCATGATGCAACCCAAACCCGCCTGCGCGTTGAGATTCTCGCCGGGTCCAGAGGTCCGGCGCTGCTGTCGGCGACCGGGTCGGCACCACCGTCCGGGGAATGTTGAGATTCTCGCCGGACCCTGAGGTCCGGCGCTGCCCGTGGCGATCTACTACTACCAGAAGCTCACCATGCAGTTGAGATTCTCGCCGGACCCTGAGGTCCCGCGCTGCCCCGGATGATCTGCACTTATGCTCCACGAGACAGTACACCGACCAATGAACGACAACGTCATCGACGTGGTCTGCCCACGTCGCCAGTGGGGTTCCCCTGGAGTAGTGGACATCTGAGATAGCGGGACCGATGGTCCCTGGATGTTCACCATGCCTCGTCCGCGTCGATCGTATTCGCCTGAATATCGCGTGGAAGCGGCGCATCGGGTGATCGATTCCGGCCGGCCGGTGCGGGAGATCGCCCGTGAGCTGGACGTGCACGAGAACCTGCTGCACAAGTGGGTGCGCGAGGAACGCCGCCGTATGGCCGCGGCCGGCCAGACGGGTGGTCGTGCTCTGGATGACGGTGGTGGCCAGCCACTTTCAGCCGATGAGCGCGCGGAATTGGTGCGGTTGCGGGCGAAGGTCGCCGAGCAGGCCAAGGACATCGTGTTCCTGGAAAAAGCCTCGGCGTACTTTGCGGCACGGCATCCAAAGTGAGCAGGTTCGAGCTCATGGCTGCGGAGTGCGCCGGTCTCGATGTGACCCGGATGGCCGAACTGCTCGGCGTCTCGACCTCTGGCTACTACCGGTTCCTGCAGGTCCGTGCCAGCGCGGAGCCGTCGGTGCGGCTGCAGCGGCGCCGGGATCTGGAGGTGAAAATCCTTGCCCACCACCGTGCCTCGAACGGCACCTACGGATCGCCCCGGATCACTACAGACCTGCTCGCCGAAGGCGAACAGGTATCGAAGAACACCGTGGCCGCGATCATGGCCGATCTCGGGGTCGAGGGCATCAGCCCACGCTCGTTCAAGACCACCACCATCGCCGATCCAGCAGCATCGTTCCCGCCGGATCTGGTCGGGCGTCGCTTCGACCGTGGTCGGCCCGACCTGGTCTGGTCCTCGGATATCACCTACCTGAGCTGCGGTGAGGGCGAGATGTTCCTGTGTGCGATCCGCGACGAACATTCCCGGCGTGTACTGGGTTGGGCAGTCGCCGACCATATGCGCGCCGAGTTGGTCGTGCACGCGGTGGACCGGGCCGTGTTCGTCCGTGGCGGCCGCTGCCGCGGCACGATTCTGCACTCCGACAGAGGCAGCCAATACACCGCTGCCGCGACCGCCGAAGCCTGCGCCCGGCACGGCTTGCTCCGCTCGGCAGGAGCCACCGGGATCTGCTGGGACAACGCCGGCGCGGAATCGCTGTGGTCGACATTCAAGCACGAGTGCTACTACCGGCGCACCTACGCCACTAAGACGTAATTAGTTGCCGCAGTTGACAATTGGATGACCTTCTACAATCATCGGCGGCGACACTCGGCGATCGGGATGCGCTCACCGATCGACTACGAGCAGTCCCTCAAAACCACCCCCGAAGCAAGCTAACCTTGTCCACTTTTTCGGGGGAACCCCAGAGGTTGTCGTTGTCAGTTTTAAGTCGCCTTCGGTGATCTTCGAAGTCGTGTTCAGCGCAGCCCTGGTTTCGGTGGCTGACCGCTGCTAACGCCGGTGCTGCCGATCCGTGGAGTCGGCCGTCGCGGCGGTCGGGCCACATACGATCACAGGTGTGGCTGACAAGCTTCGGGTTGTGCTCACCGGCGGCGGTACTGGCGGGCATGTCTTTCCTGCCCTGGCGGCGGCGCGGGAACTACGTGAGTTGGCCGGTCCGGTCGAGTTGTTGTGGATCGGTCAGGCTGGGTCGCTCGAGCAGCGCACCGCCGAGGCCGACGGTATCGCGTTCACCGCGGTGCAGGTGGGCAAGATTCGGCGCGACCGCAACCCGCTGGCCATGCTCAGCCGGGTAAACCTGACCGACATGGGGCGAGTCCCGGTCGGTGCGGTGCAGGCGGTGCGGGCACTGTCGGCGTTCAAGCCGGACGTCGTACTGGCCACCGGCGGGTTCGTCGCGGTGCCGGTCGGGCTGGCGGCGCGGTTGCTGCGTGTCCCGCTGGTGGTGCACGAACAGACGGTCGGTCTCGGGCTGGCGAACCGAGCCCTGGCCAATGCTGCAACGAGGATCGCGCTGACGAGCGAGGCCAGCATTGCCCTGCTGAGCCCGCGAGCACGCGCCCGTGCGGTCGTCACGGGCAACCCGATTCGGGCTTCGATCATGGGCGGTGATCCGGTCCGGGCACGCAGCGAAGTCGGGGCGGGTTTCGATCCGGGGTTGCCGACGGTCTATGTCACTGGCGGTGCTCAGGGTTCGCAGGAGATCAACGGCGTGGTCGCGGAGCTGCTGGGGTGGATGTTGGAGCGGGCCAACATCGTTCATCAGGCTGGGCCTGCGAATGTCGAGGCGATGCACGCCGCGGCCGCCGACCTGCCTGCCGAGCTGGCCGCCCGCTATCACGTGACCGGGTTCGTGGCGGGCGACCTGGTGGCCGACGTGCTGGCGTTGGCTGATGTGGTGATCAGCCGTAGCGGCGCGGGAACGGTCGCGGAGCTGACCGCGGTGGGCCGGGCGGCGGTGTTGTTGCCGTTGGCGTCCTCCGCCGGTGGGGAGCAGGCCAGGGCAGCGCGGATGTTGTCGGAGGCGGGGGCCGCGGTCACGGTGGGCGGGCCGGTTACTGCCGAGGCGGTGCGTTCGGTGGTGGCGCCGCTGCTGGCCGATCCGGCTCGGCGGAAAGCTGTTGCGGTGCGGGCGGCTGAGCTCGGTCGCCCGGATGCGGCGGTGGCGCTGGCGCAGGTGGTGGCGGCCGCAGGTGGTGTCTCCGCGGCCGCCCGGTAGTCCAGTGGTCAGTGCAGTGCGGTCCTGAGCGTGTCCACCACGGTGAGGACGTCGTGTTCGGTCATCGCGGGTGGAACGGTAGCGAAAGCAGCTGGCGGGCGGTGGTTTCGGTCGCCGGTAGTGGTCGGGGCCGGGTCCATCGCAGGAACGCCGGTTGGGTGTGGTTGGGCGGGTAGTGGACGCCGACAGCGATTCCGGCGTCGGTCATTTGCGCGAACACCGTGTCGCGGTCGGGTACCCGCACGACTGGGTGGAACGGGATGGTGTGGTCGATATCGAGGTCGATGGGCCGGACGCCGTCGATGTCGGCGAGGGCGTGGGCGTAGGCCCGCCACAGCGTGATCCGGCGGTCGGCGACGATGTGGTGGCGACGCTGTTGGACCCTCCCGACCGCGGCGTGGACGGCGGACAGGTGGTACGGCAGCCCGGCTCGGTCGACTGAGTAGTGGGTGGTGTGAAAACCATTGCGGACCAGGGAGGTTGGTTGAGATTCTCGCCGGACCCGGAGGTCCGGCGCTGCCGGCGCGTTCGGGGTCGCGCCGAGCTTGTCGGCGTGGACGTTGAGATTCTCGCCGGACCCGGAGGTCCGGCGCTGCAGCGGCCAGCGGGCGATTAGGGCGCCAATGCTCCTCGTTGAGATTCTCGCCGGACCCGGAGTCCGGCGCTGCGCCGATCATCCGACAACCACCTGCGTCGACGACCGGGTTGAGATTCTCGCCGGACCCGGAGGTCCGGCGCTGCATGTGCGGTGGCAGGCGATGCGGCACGGACCGAACCGGTTGAGATTCTCGCCGGACCCGGAGGTCCGGCGCTGCGGGCAGGCCAATACCTCAGTGATGCCACGGGCGCTGTTGAGATTCTCGCCGGACCCGGAGGTCCGGCGCTGCCGGTACGCCCGAGTGGACTGCCCGGCGGGAAGAGGTTGAGATTCTCGCCGGACCCGTAGGTCCGGCGCTGCCGGCGCGAGGAACGCATCATCGCGCGGACCGCCGGGACCGTTGAGATTCTCGCCGGACCCGGAGGTCCGGCGCTGCTCGCCGAACCGGGCAGCACGCAGCTGCCGAGCGCGTTGAGATTCTCGCCGGACCCGGAGGTCCGGCGCTGCATAGAGGCCGGTCGGAGAAAACTGCGTCCAACGTGTTGAGATTCTCGCCGGACCCGGAGGTCCGGCGCTGCCCTGGATGAGCTGCAGTTATGCTCCGCGAGACAGTACACCGACCGATGCACCACAACTCGCGGACGCAATCCGCCCACGTCGCCACTTCGGAACCCCCCGGCGATTTCTGTTGCACCCCAGGTTCCGAACCGAACACACAACCCCGGAACAACCACTCCATCACCACCTGGCAACCGTGTGCTTCAAAGCCTAGACGGCCCCCTAGACCAACCCCGCATCCCTCGCTCGGTTCGCCGCAGTTGCCAACGGCTACCTCGCGTTGCCGTCGGAATCTATTGGTGGATGGGATTTACGGGCTGACCGTACCGTCGATGCGGCTTGCCAAGGCATGAATGTGCGACCTGCGGACGCGGGCCGCGGACCACGCAGTCACCCGAGGAGAGGATGGAGGTGTAATCTCGCTCGGCATGAACACATTCGCGTTGCAAGCGTGCAGCGCGCCGTGGACTCTTACAGATGCAGTAACGTAAAGAACCGCGTTTCGACCTCCTCGCTGCGTCCTACTTCACTTCCTGCGTTACAACCCCAATCACGCAGCTAGGACGCGTTCCGGCCCGCAAACTGGGCCGAGTCCCCATAAGTAAGGGGCTTTCCTTCCGCCTAGACAGCGGACACTTCGTTTAACCGGCCAGCAGCCCGAGCCAATACGCCCGCCGAGCGCCCAAGGTGTCCACCGGCACTTACCCGCGAGGCCACCGGGCGGTCGATGGCATCCGCACAGCGGATGGTTCCCCCCGGCTGATCGAGGCGTGGACGTCGCCGCAATGCGATCTGGAGCAAGGTCTGCCCCGGAGCTCACCGACTGAACAGCAGTGACAGCACCGCAGCAGATCGTGGTTGGGACACACTAAGTTTGACGGTCGCTTCTGCTATCGGGGTCGCATCGCAGTCGCCATCACTAGCACAGAAGCAGAAAATGAGGTTTCATGTAGGTGGGTGAATCAGGCTAGACGGGCCAGAATGTGGTGTCCCATGCCTTCGATTCATAACAAGCGGTTTGTCGCTCACTTCGGCAACATCACGCCAGATGCCCGGAATGCCGATCGCATATGCGCCCCGGACTTCGACCGTCCTCATCAGTCACATCGAAACGTCGATGACCAACCAGCCCAAGGGACTACCAAGTCGACCGGCTTTCGACTCGCCGCGCTGGCCCTACCCTGTGGCCGTGAGCGCTGAAGCCGATGGTTGCGCATCCGTCTCGTAGACGCCCCACTGGATCAATCGAGGTCGTCTGCCCAGACGATCCCCCTGAGTTGTCCCCTGCCGCAGCTAGGCTGCTGCTTCAGCTGCTTCTTCGACATGCCCGTGACGGTTCTGGTGAGAGGAAGAAAGACGATGCCGACCGAACCCAACGAATGGGCCGTACTCGACGAACTTCTCGGGCTCGCCCCCGAAACCGTTGAGCCGAGTACGGATCAGCGCTTCGCCTTCTACGGACGATGCTCCACAGAGGACAACCAAGACCCCGAAACCTCATATCGGTGGCAGCGCGGCAACGCCGAGAAGTTCGTCGCCGACGGCTCGATCATCGAGGACTACTTCGACGTGGGCCAGTCGCGCTCGGTGCCGTGGCACCGCCGCGAGGAGGCCGCGCGGCTGCTGTCGGACCTGAAGAGTCACACCCGAGGCTGGTCGGCGATCGTGGTTGGCGAGGGAACACGCTGCTGGTTCGGCAATCAGTTCAGCCTTGTAGCACCGCGCATTCAAGCGCACGGGGTCGAAGTGTGGGTCCCGGAGCTAGGTGGACGCTTCGATCCACGCAACGTGACGCACTCGATGATGATGAGCATGCTCGGCGGCCTGAGCGAGTCCGAACGCCAACACGTCCAACAGCGCACCCGAGCCAGCATGGACGCACAAGTCCTCAACGAAGGCCGCCACCAAGGAGGCCGAGCACCCTACGGATACATGGTCGTCGACGGTCCACCGCATCCGAATCCCAATCGCGCATCCGACGGCCTCAGACTGCGGATCCTGTCACTCGACGTGGCCACCGCGCCTGTGGTCCAACGAATCTTCCGCGACTACATCGCCGGCCGAGGCGACAAGGCCATCGCCCACGAACTCAACCGCCAAGCGATCCCTTGCCCCTCCGCACATCGGCCTGAGCAGAACCGGCACCGATCCCAAGACGGCTGGCAAGCCAGCACCGTCTCCGCGATCTTGCAGAACCCTCGCTACACCGGCTACGCCATCTTCGGGCGCTGGAACAAACACGAAGAACTCCTCGATCCCGACGATGTCGCCGCAGGCCACATCACCCGCCTACGCCGCTCCCCCAACCACCGCATCATCCGATCCAAGAAACCCGCGCACCCGGCCATCGTCTCGGTCGAGACCTTCACCGAAGCCCAACTCATCCGCAGACGCAGGGCCAGCACAGGCATCGGCGCCCGCGGTCGCCTGGAGCGCACGAGGAGACCTTCGCCGCGCGAATATCTGCTGCGCGGATTGCTGCGCTGCGATGCGTGCGGCCGCAAGATGCAGGCCGAAGTGGTCAGTGGGACCGTCTACTATCGCTGCCGCGCCAAGACCCTGGCCCCCGCCAGCCCTGTCCTGGCTGAGCACCCGCCCTCGGTCAACCTGCGCGAGGACCACCTCGTCGCACCGATCGACCGCTGGCTGGCCACCCTGTTCCATCGGACCCACCGCGACCGCACCATCGCCAGCCTGCTCGCGGCCCAGGACGACAACGACCACGACACACACCGCGCGCTTCTTCGCCGCCGTATCGCCGACGCCGACGCCAAGCTCGAACGCCACCTCGCCGCCATCGAAGCAGGAGTAGATCCCCAAGTCCTCGTCGCCGCGATGAACACCGCCCACGCCGACAGAGCCGCAGCCCAAACAGAGCTAAAGAACCTGCCCACCATCCCCCGACTCACCGAGACCGAGATACGCCAGCTCATCGACTCCCTCGGCGATATTTCAGCTGTCCTCGCCGCAGGTGCCCGATCTGACAAAGCCGACCTCTACCAGGCCCTCCACCTCTACATACGGTATCGGCCCCGACAGCAGCTCGCTGCTGTCGGGGCCGACTTTGGGTTTAGCACAGGTGTCCGGAGGGGGACTTGAACCCCCACGCCCGATAAAGGGCACTAGCACCTCAAGCTAGCGCGTCTGCCATTCCGCCACCCGGACCGGTGGTGCTCAGCAAGGTTAACGGATGCGGCGGCTGGGACCAAATCGCGGTACAAACCGCAGGCCACCGGGCAGGTTCGGGCTGTCGGGGGTGGGGTCAGCGGAGCTCTTCGAAGGTGCGCTCGAAGGCGAGCGCACCGTGGCCGTCGGCGACCTGGCGGTCGATCAGATTCTTGATCGGACCGACCACATCGAGCGCGACGCCGGCGTCGCGGCTGGCGCGCGCGATGGCGTCGAGCGCGGCTTTGTGGAAGGCCAGGTGCTGCACGTCGGTGGCGTAGTCGCCGCCGTCGATGATCCGGCCGTATTCCGGCAGGAGCTGGGCCATCGCCGTGATCCACGCGGTCGCACGTTCGGCGAACGCGGAAGCCGAGGCTCCGGTGGAGCGCACCAGTGCCGCGCCGTGAAAGAAACCGGCGAACATCGCGTACATGTTCGACAGCAGCGCGAAATCCCAGGTGGACGCGAGACCCGCGTCGTCACCGAAATAGTCTGCGGCGGCGGCGGATTCGAGCAACTCGCGGTTGTCGTCGAAGACCTTGCGCGATCCGCTGTACAGAATGGCCGCGCCGGGCTGTCCGATCATCGGCGGCACCGCCATGATGCCGCCGTCGAGGTAGTCGATGCCGTGCCGTTCGGCCCACCGGGCCAGCTCGCGCGCTTCCTCCGGCGCGGTGCTGGTCAGGTTGATCACCTGTTTGCGGGACAGCCGGTCCGCGACCGGATCGAGCGCGGCATGCACCGACGCGTGGTCGAGCAGTACGACCACGATCACCTCCCCCGCCCGTACGGCCTCGTCCACGGTGGCCGCGGCGACCGCGCCTGCCGCGACGAGGTCGGCGTCCTTGCCCGGGGTCCGGTTCCAGACGGTGGTGGGCCGACCGGTCTTCAGGAAGGCCGACGCCAGGGCCTGGCCCATCGCGCCGAGACCGAGAACCGTCACCGAGGTCTGCTGGATTTCCGCCATCGCGGGTCAACTCCTTGGGTTGGAATCGTTGTGGTCAGCGCGCTGGAATCAACACTGCTCGAGTGACGTTGGGTCGACAAGTACCTACTATTCGGTCGGGTACTTACCAACACGTGTGTGAGCAGCTAGCGAGGTTCGGCGATGGGCGCAAAGAGATCGGGACCATACTTCTGCGGCATCGACGCGGCCATGGACGTGATCGGCGGCAAGTGGAAAGCGCTGATCCTCTGGGAGCTCGAGGTGAACGGCGTGCGCCGCTTCGGCGAGCTGCGCCGCGGTCTGCCCGGCGTCTCGGAGAAGATGCTCATCCAACAGCTGCGCGAGCTCGAGGAGGATGGCATCGTCACCCGCGAGATCTTCCCGGACATCCCGCCGCGCGTGGAATACCAACTCACCGCGCTGGGTTCGACCCTCAACCGCGCACTCGAACCGCTCGGCGCCTGGGGTCGCGACCGCATCGATCGCATCGGCGCCGACCGCGTCCACATCCCGGCCTGACCTGCCGATTTGGCGATCGGCCCACCCATCCCTTTATGATCATGATCCGTTGGCGACGCCAAGTCGCCACGGACACAACAGAACACACCGGTCCGGGTGGCGGAATGGCAGACGCGCTAGCTTGAGGTGCTAGTGCCCTTTATCGGGCGTGGGGGTTCAAGTCCCCCTTCGGACACAGACAGTACGTCAAGCTGTGGTCGTGGGTTCGCCTCCGCCGTGACTTGTTCCAGCTTGCTCGTCGAACATCTGCGGCCAGTGCGGATCGTAGGGCACGAGAACAATCGGTTCGAGCTGTGGTGGCTTGCCGTGGACCTGGGCAGCGGCCGTTTGCTGCGGGGTGCCGCGCGGCCGCCGAGCGACCTTGGGTACACCGACGATAGCGTTCGACTATTGAGCATCTGGCCTGGCTGAATCGACTAGTGTGGACCTATCCGCTCGCGGGTGCGGGTTGGATTGCAACCGAGTACGCCGTTAGCCAGACGAGTGGTCACGGGACGGCACAATGGACGACATACCAATGGGTGGCGGGGACACCGCCCGGGCGTCGGGGCCAGCGGTGACGTTCGGGCGCTATCGGCTGTTATCGGTGCTGGGTCAGGGCGGTATGGGCCAGGTGTGGCGGGCGCATGATTCGCTGACCAACCGGGTGGTGGCGCTCAAGTTGTTGCCCGAGCGCTACGCCGATGACGAGCAGCTGCGCGAGCGGTTCCGCCGGGAGTGCCGGGCGGTGGCGCAGTTGACCGAACCGCATGTGATCCCCATCCACGACTTCGGCGACATCGACGGTCGGCTCTATCTGAATATGCGCTTGATCGAGGGCACCGACCTGCGCAAGGTGATCACGCAAGAAGGGGCCTTGTCGCCGCAGCGGGCAGTGGCGATCGTCGCGCAGGTGGCCGGCGCGCTGCAGGCGGCCCACGACGCCGGGCTGGTCCACCGCGATGTCAAACCCACCAATATCCTGCTGGGGGCCGATGAGTTCGCGTCCCTGATCGACTTCGGGATCGCCCACGCCGCCGACGACCGTACGCTGACCGCGACCGGCGAGACGATCGGCACCGTCGCCTACATGGCGCCGGAGGAGATCGACGCGGAGGTCAAGGCCGATGCCCGTGTGGACGTGTACGCGTTGACGTGTGTGTTGTATGAGTGCCTGACCGGTCGGCCGCCGTTTGCGAGCACATTGGGGATGCAGGGTGTGATCGCCCATCACCTGCACACCCCGCCGCCGTGTCCCAGCACCACTACACCTGATGTACCGACTGCGTTCGATGCCATCATCGCCAAGGGGATGGCCAAGAATCCCGACGATCGTTACCAGACCGTGCGCGAGCTGGCCGCGGCGGCCCGCGCCGCGGTGGGCGATTCCGCGGTCGACACCACCGGGGGCGTGGCTGCGCGCCGTGGGCGGCGAATCAGATTGTCGCCCAAGACCGCCGGGCTGCTCGCCGCCGCGGTCGCGGTCGTGGTGGTGTCCGTCGTGGCTGTCGTCCTCGGTGTCCAACGGGAATCAGGCGGCGGTGGTCAGTCGCCCACATCTATCGCCTCGGGTTACTCGTCACAGATCCCGCTGCCGTTTACCGGCGTCAGCCTGCCCACCGGTGTGGCGGTCGACACTGCGGGCAACATATACGTCACCGACATGGGTAGCGATCGGGTGCTGAAATTGGCCGCTGGCGCGTCGACGCCGACCCCGCTGCCGTTCACCGGCCTGAAGAATCCTCAGGATGTGGCGGTCGACCCGGCGGGCAACATATACGTCAGCGACACGAGTAACGATCGGGTGCTGAAATTGGCGGCCGGCGCGGCGACGCCGACCCCGCTGCCGTTCACCGGCCTGAAGGATCCCCACGGTGTGGCGGTCGACGGGGCGGGAGATGTATACGTCGCCGACCGGGGTAATGATCGGGTGCTGAAATTGGCGGCCGGCGCGGCGACGCCGACCCCGCTGCCGTTGACGGGGCTCCAAGGTCCCGATGGTGTGGCAGTCGACCCGGCGGGCAACGTGTACGTCACCGAATTGGGTACCGAGCAGGTGAAGATGTTGGCGGCGGGCGCGTCGGCATCGACCATGTTGCCGTTCACCGGGCTAAAAGATCCCCAGGCCTTGGCGGTCGACACGGCGGGAGACGTGTACGTCGTCGACTGGGGTAACAAATCGGTGGTGATGTTGGCGGCCGGCGCGTCGACGCCGACCCCGCTGCCGTTCACCGGTCTGCAGAATCCCCAGGGTGTGGCGGTCGACTCGGCAGGCGACGTATACATCACCGATCTAGGCCCCGATCCGGTGGTGAAACTCCCGGCTAGCTGAACCCGGCCTACCACGATCGCAGCAGTGCCGCGATCGAGAACGCAGTGCGGGGGTCGACCACAGGACTGCCCGGCGGCCAGCGGGTAAGGAGTTCCCCTGGCAGCCCGGTACTGGGGTAGATCGATGGAGAGGATCTGAACCTTGAGCGATCTTTCTCGCCGTGACCTGCTCAGGACGTCGGCTGCCGCTGGCGTTGGAGCAGTCGTCGTCTCGGGCCTCACGGCCGCAGACACGCCGGATATTGCGGACGCAAGCTCCCCGGGAATCGAGGCCGCGGACCACCCGAGCAAAAGCCCGGGATGCCCGCCCGCGACGCTGACCGGCCACATCGTCCGCCCGGGTGACGCGTCGTACACGGATGCGCGACTCGGCTGGGACCAGCTCTTTTCTCACTATCCGCTGGTCATCGCCTTCGCACAGGAAACCCAGGACGTGGTGAACGCCCTGACGTGGGCGCGGCAGCACGACATCGCGCTGCGGGTGCGGAGCGGCCGCCACGCCCTCGAAGGCTGGTCGAACGTCGACAACGGCGTCGTAATCGACGTCAGCCAGCTGAAGTCGGTCCAGATCGACCCTGGCGCTCGTATCGCGACGGTCGGTGCCGGGCTGAACCAACTGGAAGCGGTGACGACGCTCGCGAAGCAGAACTTTGCGGTCACAACCGGGAGCGAGGGCAGCGTGAGCCTGTGTGGCGCGACGCTCGGCGGTGGCCTCGGGCCCCTCAACCGCTGGCTCGGCATGGCCTGCGACAGCCTGATGGCGGCCGAGGTCGTCGTCCCGTCGGGTCACGACTGTGCCGAGGTGATCAACGCGGACGTACAGCACCACTCGGACCTGTTCTGGGCGCTTCGCGGGGCGGGAAACGGCAACTTCGGGATCGTCACACAACTCACCTATAAGGTGCATCCGCTCGAGCATCTCGCCTCTGTGCAGGCGGTATGGGATGGACTCGGGGACCTGTACGGGGTCTTCGAAGCGTGGCAGCGTGCGGTACCGTCTGCCGACAGCCGTCTGGGATCCGAGCTCGAGATCCACAAGTCCCAGATCCTGCTGTCCGCGTGGCTTGTGAACGGGGCAGCGGCACAGGCCAGAGAGATGCTGGCTCCGATCCTGTCGGTCGGCACGCCCGATGTCACGGTGCAGGTCGGTAACTGGGGCGATATCTTCGCGGGAGCCCAGGTCCCGCTCGCGCAAGAGCCCGCGAATTGGAAGTTCTTCTCGGAGTTCGTCGAAGAGCGGTTCCCGAAGAAGGCGATCGACATCATCGGCGACTTCATGCGAAACGCTCCCACAGAGGAGAGCAACTACTTCGTCGATGCCTTCGGCGGGGCGATCAAGGGGGAGCCCCCCGGCGGCACGGCGTTCGCGCATCGCGACGCGCTTTTCTACGGCGAGATCGGCGCGGCCTGGGGGACTCGTTCGACACAACCAGGCGTCGGCGACCCGCTGACCTCGCAGGCCCAGGCATGGACCGCTGAGTTCAGCCAGGCGCTGCGGCCATACGTGGACGGCGCCTACGTCAACGTGCCGAACGTCGGAATGCAAGAGTGGGAGACCGCCTACTGGGGGAGCCAGCGCTTCGAGCGGCTGCGCAGGATCAAGGCGAAGTACGACCCCCACAACGTCTTCCAGTACGAGCAGAGCATCCCGCCCGCGTCACACTGATCTGCGAATTTCCGCAGTAGGAGCATCATTGGTGTGCCGACTGCAGAGTGGCGGCGCCGATGTCCGACGCCGACTCAGAGTGCGGTAGCCAGCCATGCGCGCGGTGAGCATCCCAGTCTTTGTGTGAAAGCCCGCGAGAACGCCGGTGGGTTGGCGTAGCCGAGTTCCGTGGCGATGCGAGCAATCGAGGCACCGGCGCGAAGCCGATCCTGGGCGACCGTGATCCTCCATCCGGTCAGGTACTCGGCGGGTGACTGGCCCACCATCTCTTTGAAACGGGCGGCGAAGGAACTGCGGGACATGCGTGCTTCCTGCGCCATTGTGGCGAGCGTCCAGGCCCGCCCAGGTGACTCGTGGATGGCGACGAGTGTACGGGCGAGGCGTTCGTCGGCGAGCCCTGTCAGCAGGCCGGTGGGCAGGGCGAGCTCGTCGACGTGGTCGAGAATCCAGCGGAAGAGCTGGATGAGGACGACTTCGAAGAGCCGATCGGCCAGCAGTCGTTGGCCGCATCGCAGATCGTCGATCTCGGCGAACAGTAGATCGAGTGCTGGTTCGAGGGTGCTGACGGCGTCCAGTGGGAGCACGATCACGGGCGGGAGCGTGCGTACGAGGGGGTGGGTCGGGCCGCCGTCGAAGTCGAGTGTTGCGCAGGCGAAGTCGGAGTCCTCGGTGGGTGCGTTGTGGAAGGCGTGTTCCAGCGGGCGTGGGTAGAACAGCAGGCTGGGCTTGTCGATCCGTCGCTTTTCCAGCCGACCGCTGACGCCTCGGTGTGTCACTTCCATCTCACCGTGCCGGAGCACGTGGAGGAAGCCTCGTCCCGGTTGTGCGTCGAAGGTCGTCACGCCGCACAACGGTCCGGTATGGAACAGGCGGGTCCGCACCCGGAACCGTTCGAGCAGAGGCGAGAGCCGGTCGAGGGAGGACACGGTTCAAGTGTGCCGGACGATATGGTACGAATTCAAGATGATATGTATTAATTCGTCCAGCTGATCCTGACAGTCTGAGGGTGCGTCGCCCGCCGGGAACCTGCGGGAGTCGTCATTGGAAACACGACTGAAGGAATGCCCATGTCTCTTGTCCCCCTTGCCGAGCGTGAGTCCGCGACCGGAACCGTCGAGGACCAGCTCGATCAGATCCATGCCGCGTTCGGCACCGTGCCCGCGATGTTCCGAGCCGTCGCGAACTCGCCTGCCGCTCTGACGAGCATGTGGGCTTCGTTCCGCGCCTTCGGCGGCGGCGCTCTCGGGCCGGCGCTCGGCGAGCAGATCGCCGTCGCCGTCGCCAACCGCAACTCGTGCGAGTATTGCCTGGCCGCGCACACCGCTCTCGGACGCAAGGCCGGGGTGAGCCGTGCGGCGCTGGAGGCCGCGCAGACCGGCCACTCCGATGACCCTCGCACGGCCGCACTCCTAGGCTTCGCGCTGAAACTGGTGGAGAGGCGCGGCCAGGTCACGGCAGAGGAAGTGCAGGCGCTGCGTGATCAGGGTTGGAGCGATGAGCACATCGTCGAGGTCATCGGGCAGGTCGCGCTCAACCTGTTCACCAACTACATCAATATCGCCCTCGCAGTCCCGGTCGACTTCCCCACGGTCGGCCTGCGGCGGGCCGACTGATGTTCGACGTCGACCGGAAGTGTCATCCCGCCGACGTCATAGCGCGATGACAGCCCTGATCAGTGCGGCGATCAGCGCGACGTGCCAAAGAGAGGCGCTGGCGTCGTAGATCGTTCCGCGGCGGGCGCGCATCCACTCGGACGTGCGCCCGCCTCCTCGGGACTCGCAACCAGCCCGACCGCCCCAGCGGTCCGGGAGTCCCCACCGCCAGGAATCCCGCCTGATCCAAACCGCCGTCGCCGCCTGCCGCGTCGAAACGTCGTGTGGCCGAGACCATGTGGGCCGCGAGGATCGGGCCGGCCCGCGACGAAGATGAGGGCTTCGCGGGCGAAGATGAGAAGGGTGAACTGCCCAGGCGATAGTTGTGCAATGACCAGGAGCACTGTTGATCATGAATGCTGACCGGCCTCGCGCTGCCATGTCCGACACGACCGGTGAAGATGGTGTGCCGCAGGCTTTCCGTGCGGAGAGCTCTCGATTGTGCGAGGTGCTCGGGGAACTGACCGAGGCGCAATTCGCGCTGGCGACTCCGTGCCCGCCATGGAATGTCGCCGAATTGGCGGTGCACATCACCTCCGCTGTTGCCCGTGTCCCCGCGGGGCTCGCCGCGCCCGCGCCACCTCGAGCGGATATCGCCGCCGCCGACTACTACCGGTCGGCGATCTTCGACGATGCTGCCAATGCCGAGCGGGTGCGCATGGCCCAACGCGACACCGCCGCTTATCCGAACGCGGCCGCGATCACCGCGGCATTCGACGACACTTGGCGACGAACCGACACGGCGATATCGGGGCAACCCGCCGATCGCCTGATCACCACCCGATGGGGCGACGGGATGTTGTTGAGCGAGTTCATGATCACCCGCGTTGTCGAACTGGTGCTGCACGGCCTCGACATGGCCATCGCACTCGGCGAGTCGGCATGGACTACACACGAAGCCGCCGCGGTCGTGGGCGATTTCTTGCAGATCGAGCCCGCCGCTACCCATCTGGGTTGGGGCCGCCGGACGGCGTTGGCCAAAGCCAGCGGCCGCGCCGCGCTGTCCACCAGAGAGTCAGCCGAACTCGCGCGCCTGAACATCACCTGGAGACGGTTCGGCTAGTTGTATGAGGTTGTGACGGAATCACATTCGCTCAGCGAGCGCCGGTGGTTTCGTCGTGTGCGTAATGGTCGAGCCCCCTTCGGGCGCCAGTATTGAACACAGGATCGTCCCCGACGACAGACAGCTGCGGTGTCGAGTAGGTTGCGCGCTGTGCAGAATGGTTCGGCGTTGGTCGGTAGACAGGACGAGATCGGCCGACTGGAGGGGCTGACGCGCTCGGCTGCCGCGGGCCGGGGCGGGGTGCTGGTACTGCGGGGAGAAGCGGGCATCGGCAAGAGCGCCCTGCTCGAGCAGATCGGCCGAGCGCCTGGGTTTCTCGTGCTGCAGGCATCGGGGTCGGAGTTCGAATCCGAGTTGCCGTTCGCTGCACTGCACCAGCTGTGCGTGCCGGTGTTGGGGCGGGTGGACGAGATGCCGGAGCCCCTGCGAGTTGCGTTCGGCCAGGCCACCGGCACGCCGCAGATGTTTCGTATCGGGTTGGCGGTCCTGGAGTTGATCGGCGGGGCTGCGCGTAATCGCCCGGTGCTGTGTGTGATCGACGACGCGCATTGGCTCGATGATGCATCGACCAAGGCGTTGATGTTTCTTGCCCGCCGGATCGCTTCGGAACCGGTCGCGATGGTCCTCGCGGCTCGCCAGGGGCTCGATGAGCTTCCCGGTGTGGAACTGGAGGGTCTGACCGACGACGAGGCGCGTGGGCTGCTGCAGTCCACGCTCGATTCTCGGGTGCGTGACCGGATCCTCGCCGAGGCGCGCGGTAACCCGCTGGCGCTGCTGGAGTTGCCGCGCACCGATGGATTCGCTCTCCCCCAGACGTCGTCGGTGGCGAACCGGGTGGAGCGTGGATTCCAGGCCAGGTTGGCGGCATTGCCTGCCGCGGTGCAGTTACTGCTGACACTCGCCAGTGCCGAGCCGACCGGCGACCCCGCCCTGTTGTGGGCGGCGGCCCGCGAACTCGGCATCGATGTCGATGTGAGCAGCGCTGCGGAAGTGTCGGGCCTGATCGAATTCGGCACGCGGGTGCGGTTCTGTCATCCGCTGGCGAGGTCGGCTGTCTACCGGGCTGCTGACGCAACGGAATTGCATACGGTGCACCGAGCGCTCGCTGAGGTAACCCATCCGGTCACCGACGCCGACCGCCGCGCCTGGCACCGAGCTCATGCCGGTGCCGGGCCGAACGAAGCCGTTGCCGCTGAACTGGAAGCATCCGCGTCCCGGGCTCAGGCCCGGTGCGGCGTCGCGGCCGCAGCAGCGTTCCTCGAACGCGCCGCAGCACTGTCGCTGGACCCTGCCAAACGCACAGGGCGCGCACTCACGGCCGTGCGGGTCACGCTGGAAGCAGGCGCTGTCGAAGCAGCCTCGGATCTGCTGACCACCGTGGACACCGGCGGCTTGGACGACGGGGTGCTCGCGCGAGTCGATTTGTTGCGCGGGCAGATCGCGTTCAGCCGGCACGGCGACGGGGACGGCCCGCGTTTCATGCTCCGTGCCGCGCAGCGGCTGGCCGCTTTGGATCCGGCATGGTCGCGCGACTGCTACCTCGACGCGCTGGAAATGGCGTTGGCAGTCGGCCGCGCCAGCGGGGTGATGGACTCGGTGATACGTGAAGCAGGTTCTGCCCCACAGTCTCCGGCACCGCCGGACATCCTCGACGCGCTGCTCATGCTGACCACCCAGGGGCACCGGGCGGCGGCGCCCTTACTGCGGTCGGTCGTCACCGATGTCGGCGCGTTCGCTGCCCGTCCCGCACTGGCCACGATGGTCGCGGCCGAACTGTGGGACATCGACGCGCACAACGTGATCACCGAGTGGATCATGAAAACCGGTCGTGGTTCCGGCGCGCCGGTCATGCTGCGGCTCGGCCTTGCCCAGGTGGCTTCCGGCGCCGTGCACACCGGCGACTTCGCTGTGGCGATGTCGGCGATCGCGGAAGAGGAAGCGATCGCCGACGCCGCCGGCGCGCCACCGATGATGTATCCGCGGCTGCATTTGGCCGCCGTCCGCGGCCGTCGGCAGGAAGCGCGCGAACTCTTCGATGCGGCCGCAGCGGCGGCTGACGCGCGCGGCGCCGGGCAGCTCATCGCCAACATCCACTGGGCCCAGTCGGTCCTGGGCAACGGTCTGGCCGACTATCCGGCGGCGCTGGCCGCCGCTCAGCAGGCCGCAGCCGGTGGTGACCTGTTCCTCGCGGGCATCGCCCTGCCGGAACTGATCGAGGCGGCGGTACACTGCGGCCGCAACACCGAAGCCGAGGCCGCGCTGGCGGCACTGACCGAACGCACCCAGCCGAGCGGCACGGTGTGGGCTGCTGGAGTCACCGCGTGCGCCCGCGCCCTCGTCACCGGGGACGAACCGGCATATCTGGAAGCCATCGAGATCTTCGACGGAACCCGGCTAGCGCCGTACCTTGCTCGGACCGAGCTGCTGTACGGGGAATGGTTGCGCCGCCAGAACCGCAGGCTGGATGCACGCCAACGGCTCCGCAGTGCGCACAACCGGCTGTCGGAGTTGGGGATGGAAGCGTTCGCCTGTCGTGCCGCGGACGAACTGCGGGCCACCGGAGCCCAGGCAGGCAGCCGTTCCACCCGCACTCACGACGAGCTGACCATGCAGGAGGTGCACATCGCGCGGCTCGTGGCCGCCGGTGCGACGACCAAAGAGGTCGCCGACCGGCTCTTCCTCAGCCCTCGCACGATCGATGCCCACCTGCGCAATATCTTCCGCAAGCTGGGCATCACCTCCCGCAGACAGCTGCGGGAGGTACCCGACCTGAAGCTCTAGGAAATGCCCAGCTGCTGGACAACCCACATGCTGTCGGCGTTGGCCCAGTACTCACCGATCAGGTTGTCGGTCACCTTCAGGATGTCGGTGCCGAAGAACTCGATCGGAGTCGGTCCGGGCGCCGCACCGGGCAAACCGGACTGATAGGTCCCGCGACCGAGCCAACGCAGCACCAGGTAGGGATCGTCGACCAGTGGCCCGACCTGAACGGTGAAGCGGAGGTCGGGGACAGCTGCCCGGATGCCACCGACCCAGGTCTCGAGGTTGTCGCGGCCGGCAGCGTCTGCGGGAGGTCCACCCAGCAACGGTGCCGCATGGGAGACGAAATCCGGGTGGACGGTGCCTTCGATCAGTGACAGGTCACCGTTCCATATGTCGGTCCAGGCTTGGGCGATCTTGTCGTAGGACATTGTTCTGGTCCTCCTTCGTTCGGTCAGGGGTCGGTGGCGGGGCTATTCGCCGTGCTGGCCGGGGGCGGCGCTGCCGCTGTACTCGCCGAGCTCGGAGACGAGCTTGCTGATGTCGGGCATGGTGTCGTAGCGGCGCTGGTGCAGCTCGGCGATCTTGTCGGCCAGCTGCGGGTCCTCGTCGTCGGTGATGTCGAACGACACGAACTTGTCCACCAGGGGCAGCCCGACCCGGTCGGTGTTGAGGTGGGCCGGATGCACGAGGTACTCCCAGTAGCCCTCGAGGTCCTCGATGGCGAACACCGCGCCGTAGTGGTATTCGCCGCCGTAGTCGGGGCCGACGACGAAGGACTTCACCGACGGGATGACCCGGCCTTGGTTGCGCAGGCTCTCGAGCGCCTCTTCGACCTGTTCGGGGGTGGCGGAGGGCTTGATGGTGAATCGGTTGCCGTGGTAGATCATGCGACTTTCCTGTTCTTGTTCTGTTGCAGGGCGAACAGCGCGGCCAGGGCCGCGCCCACGGTCATCGCGACACCGCTGAGAGCGAAAGTGTCAGCGACGCCGATGGTCTGGATGAGTGGTTGCACGGCCAGCGGTGACAGGAACTGGCCGAGGAAGATCCCGGTGACGAGTCCGCTGAGGACTTGGCCGCGCCGCTCCGGGGCTGCCAGGTCGGCAAGGCGCAGGTTCAGGTTGGGCACAACGAGGCCGACGCCGATGCCGCCGACGAGCAGTCCGGCCACGATCAGCGCGACAGATCCCGCGGTGCCGATCACCAGCCAGCCCAGCCCCAGCAGGCCGATGCTGGTGGTGGTGATGGTGGTGGGTGTGAGCCTGCCGCGCAGGGCCGGAAAGGCCAGCGCACCCACGACGCCGGTCAGTGTGCTCCCGGCGACCACGATTCCGGTGACCGCGGGGCCGACGTGGAAATCGGTGAGCAGGAACGGCAATTGGGTCGGTGCCATGTAGAACGCGAGTGTCGCGACCAGGGCGAGTGCGTAGATTCCGTAGATGCGCAACGACTTCCGCGCCGCGCCGGACGCCGCGGTGGGTGTGGCGGCGCGGGCGGGCTCACCGATCGTCAGCACGGCGAACGGCAGGATCAGTGCGGACACGGCGTAGATCCAGAACGGCAATTTCCAGTCCAGGCCGGCCAGCACACCGGCCAGTGGCAAGAACACCACTCCGCCGAAGCTCGCCGCCGCCTGCTGCATCCCGAGGAACGAGGCACGCCGTGGTCCGTCGAACCAGTCGGTGATCAACGCACTGACCGCGGTCATGATCCCGCCGACTGCGACGCCGAGCAGCGCCCGGGTGGCCAGCAGCACGGCCAGATCGGAGACGAAATAGCCTGCGGTGCCCGCCACCGCGTAGAGCGCCAAGCTGCCGATGAGCAACGGTCGCCGCCCGACGCGGTCGGCGACGGTGCCGCTCAGCGGAGCACTGATGGCGATCGCCAGCGACGTGACCGTCAGGGCCAGCCTGACCATGACATCCGCCGTGTCGAAGACCTCGGTCATCGCGGGCAGACTCGGCGCGATGATGGCCGCGGCCATGATGGTCAGCGTGGCCGCGGCCAGCAGCGTCGCCTGGGCCACCCGCGGGGGTGCGTGCCGGGCGGTGGTCATCGTTCCTCCTCGTCGTTCGGTGACGAGAGGGAGACTTCCAGTGGCACAGTATGTTTCGCGTCGGCGAGAATTACCTATTCGCATCGCGGGAATCGCGTAGGTGGTTTTCACCGACACGAGTGACCGACCTGCCGAATTCGTCTACGCCCGAGCGGTAGAGGTGTACGCCCACAACGGAATCGGGGTTTCGTGCCTGTGGCTGGACATCATCCGAGAGTGAGTGTACAGTCACTCACATGACGAAGCCCGGTGCCACCCTCTCGACCTCGGATGCTCGACGCGACGTGGTGATCGACGCGGCGATCGCGGAATTCGCCCGTGCCGGATTTCACGGCACGCCGATCAGCGCGGTAGCCACCAAGGCGGGGATCTCGCAGGCTTATGTGTTCAAGCTGTTCCCCGGCAAAACCACACTGTTCGTCGCAGCCCTGGATCGCTGCTTCGAGCTCGTCGAGAAGGCGCTGTCGGCCGGGGCCGCCCGCGCCGAAGGGGTGAGCCCGGAGCAGATCCTGCACGAGATGGGTGGCGCCTATGCCGAACTGATCGGCGACAAGAACCTGTTGATGCTGCAGGTGCACGCCCAGTCCGCTGCCGATATCCCCGAGGTCGCCGACGCGATGCGCCGCGGCCTGGCCCGCACGACGCGCTTCGCCAAACAACGATCCGACGCCACCGACGAACAGGTGCAGCGTTTCATGGCCTACGGCCAGCTCTGCCACCTCATCACCACGCTAGGGCTGGACGGCGACACCAGCGACTGGGCCGCCCTGCTGACCGTCGGCATCCGCCACCCGGCTGCCCGCTGAGCCGGCGGGACCACGCAACGACCACCCTGCCCCTTCGGGGGCATTTCTTTGACAGTCAAAGTGAGTGAACAGTCACTCATAATAAGGAGGTTCCACCATGTCCACCGTCTACGCCACCGAGATCGTTCTCCCCGGCACCGTCGATCCCGACGGCCTGCTCGTCACTACACGTGAATTGCCCGCGCCCGCCGCCGGGCAGGTGCTCGTCACGGTGCAGGCATCCGGCGTTTCCTTCGCCGAGCAGCAAATGCGGCGGGGCAAGTACTACGACCAGCCGCCGTTCCCGTTCGTGCCCGGCTACGACCTGGTCGGCATCGTCGCCGCGGCGGGTGCGTCGGTCGACCCCGCGCTGATCGGACAGCGGGTCGCCGCGCTGACCAAGATCGGGGGCTGGTCCAGTCACATCCTGCTCGACGCCGCGGACGTTGTCCCCGTGCCCGCCGGTCTGGGCGCCGCCGAAGCGGAAACCCTGGTGGTGAATGGGATTACGGCCTGGCAGATGCTGCACCGCACCGCTGCGGTGCCCCGTGGTGCGACGATTCTGGTCCACGGCGCCAACGGGGGCGTCGGCTCGACACTGGTCCAGCTGGCCCGTGCGGCGGGGATCCGAGTCCTGGGCACGGCATCGCCGCGCAACCGCGCCGCGGTCGAGGCGCTCGGCGCGAGCTGGATCGACTACCGCGGCGACGTGGCCGCCGAGGTACGGGCGCTGGCCCCGGGCGGGGTCGATGCCGTGTTCGACCATGTCGGCGGCTCCGGCATCGTGGACTCGTTTGGACTGCTCGCCCCGGGCGGCACCCTCGTCTCCTATGGCACCGCCTCGACTCGTGATGTCGCGGGAGACTCGCGCCTGCCGGTGCTGAAGCTGTTCGCCAGGCTGCTGTGGTGGAACGCGCTGCCCAACCGCCGCCATGCCCACTTCTTCAACATCTGGGCGGGCAAGCGCAATGCCGGCCGCTTCCGTCACCGGATCGCCGAAGACCTGGGATCGGTGTTCGCGCTCGCCGTGCAAGGAACAGTGCGTCCACAGGTCGCCGCCCGCATTCCGCTGACCGAAGCCGCCCGTGCGCTGACACTGGCCGAATCCGGCACGGTCACCGGCAAGGTCGTGCTCGTTCCCGCCCTCGAAGCCTGAAAACCGTCTTCGTTCAACATCATTGGAGAACTGTCATGTCCCACCTCATCGCGGCGTCCGCGCGCACCATCCTGGACAACCGCTCCTCCTATCTGAGCTTCGGCGCGGCCTGGCTCGTCGGCCACGGCGCCTTCGCCCTGGCCCACGGCGACGACCCGCTCGTCGACCTGCCCGGTCCTGTGCCGATGCTGTTGCTGGGAGGGGGTCTGCTCGCGGCGTTGGCCATCACCGGCGCCGCCGCCGGGCGGGCACGTCGCACTGCCACGGCCGACCCCCTTGTCTCCGGCCTGCTCGCTGCGTCGTGGGTGATCGGCTTCGGCGCGCTCTTCGTCGTCATCACAGCGCTGAGTTCGGTCATCGGCGACCCGGCGATCCAGACTCTGCTCTGGCCCACCGGTTCCGGTGTGGTTGTCGGTCTGCTCTACCTCGCTGGCGGCGTCGCCTACCGCGATGTCCTGCAGTACTCCCTCGGCGCGTGGCTCGCTCTCGTGTCGGGCGCCGCGTTGTTCTTCCACGGCGCCAACCTGTATTGGCTGCTGGCACTGGCGGGCGGAGGCAGCTACCTGCTCGCCGCGGCCCTCGAGCCGCGCCGCTTGGCAGCCGCGCACGCCTGATCACACGCCGATTGCCGCATCAGGAGGGCTGCTTCGAACGTCATCGTCCGAAGCAGCGCTCCTTCGCGCTGTCCCCCTTCTCCGCGGACGGCGGCCGCAGCGGCGGTCTAGCCAGACACGTAATGCGCGAGTCCGACTTCGGCGTCGGAGTTGCCGAGGTCGTAGGCGGCTACGAGGTTGCCGTCGAGTCTCCCGAATCGTGCACGCCGCGACGGAAGGCCCGGATCACCTGCTCGGCCTGGCGTGGATGCCGCTTGACCAGCCCCTCGTTACGCCGGTAGAGGACGTGGCGGGTAACGTCGTGCCCGAATGCCTCCGGATTCAGGAAGTATCCCTTCTCTTCCTCCGGCTTCTCCTGTTCGACCTGCAGGGCGTTGGCCCGGGCCCACGCGTCGTCTCGGATGCCGGTCAGCTGCCAGGAGACCTTCAGGCCGGCGATTCCGCCCGCGATCGTAAAGGCATTGGCGGCGACCTCTTTCGCGATATACACCGGTTCTGACTGTCCGATGCAGGTCAGCTGATACCGGAAATCCACGTTGAGGGCGCAGAACCAATTCGGCAGCTCGACCTCGGCGGTGCCGTCGTCGTCGAGGACGACATTTCCTGAGTAGACATTGCATCGTTCATCGGATTCGACGCAGACGTGGGTGAGCGTCTTGTTCTCCGGATCGGTCGGGCTGTCGATGACGAAGCGTTTGTCGTTTCCGGTGGTGAGCACGCCGGTCACATGGACATCGCCGCCCAATGTCGAAGGGCCGCTGGCGAATAGGGCGGTCTTGCCGCTGGCGAATACGCCGATTGCGTTCTTGCTGATCGCACATACCGCATTCGCAGTCGCGGACTTGGGATCGCCCGCGGGCTTGTCATTGTTGACCGAGAGTAGGCTGTGCGGAATGCTGACCGTCCCGGTTTGGCCGTCGATCATGAACCGCGACTGCCAGCCGGTGGTGTTCTCCTTCGTGGTGCTCCACACCTCGAAGCGCGGCTTACCACCCTTGTCGTCCATCTCGATGGTGACCGCCTCGCGGTTGGGATTCGGAAATTCCCACTTGTCGTTGGTGTTGTTGTGGTGAGCGTTGTAGCTCAGGCTGCTCCAGCCCTTGCTGCCGCTGAGGTAGAGCTCGTTCTGGCGGATACCGCGGACCCTCGCGACATGCAATGCGTGGGTCGGATCGGTGACACCCACCCCCAGTCTATTGCCGACGGTGAGCCCACCGGACATTTCGACATCGCCGCCGAAGGAACCGGTGCCGTCGACTTCCAGGGCACCCTCTGTCTTGATGTCCCCGACCGCATCCAGGACACCCTTCGTCGTGATATTCCCGTCGGCCCCGAGCGCACCGGTGGTCGTGACATCGCCGGTGAAGGAACCAGCCCCGGCAACCAGCGGACCGGTGACGTTGACGTTCCCACCGAAGGTCCCCGCACCACTGATCCCGAGCCCACCGGTGGTCGTGACGTCACCGCCGAAGGAACCTGTGCCGGTGACCCCCAGAGCACCCTCAGTCTTGATATCCCCGACCGCATCCAGAACACCTTTTGCGGTGATGTTCTCGGCAACCAGCGCACCGGTGGTCGTGACATCGCCGCTGAAGGCCCCTGCCCCGGCCTCGAACGTACCGGCCGCCCTGACGTTCTCGCCGAAGGTCCCCGAACCGGTCACCTCGAGCGCACCGGTCATGCGAACCGGACCCCGGAAATCCCCGGAGTGGCTGGGGCCGGCCAGAATTACTTCAGTGCCGCCCGCCGCGGGTCCGCTCTGGGCGTGCACCGCGGTCCCGCTGGAGCTGACGGCGTCGACCGCGGTGCCCTGCAGGCTGACGCCGCGGATCGCGGCGGCATTCGCATCGACGGAGTGGCCGAAGACCCCGCTTCCGGTAGCACTGCTGCCGATGATGCCGTCACCGTCGCCGCTGTCGCCCCACACCCCGAAGGTTCTCTGCGGATTCTGCAGTCCGGGGTCGAAGCCGCTGCTCGTCGAATCCTGTCCTATCAGTGATGTCATGACTAACTCCTCTGCGCTCGATTAACGAACTATCGCTGCTGATTTCACAATTCCGCTGGTCCCGGCTAGGCGCTGATGGCACGGAAAAACTGGCTGCTCACGATGCTGCCGCCCGCCGTTGTCACCGTGATGCGGACATCACGGGGCTGTCCAGCGGTCACCAGACTCGGCGGCACCATCACCTCGATCTGCGTATCGGACGGGGTACCGATCACCGACGCGTCGGTCGTGTCGAACTTCACGGTGACCGGCGCCCAGCCGAAATTGGTTCCTGTAATGCGGATGCTTTGGCCCACAGGACCATTGGGCGGGAACGGCGGGGTGCCGAAGGCCGGTATCGGCACCACCTTGGCCGCCCGGAAGGTCTCCTCGCTGACCACCGAGCCACCCTTGGTATGCACCGCGATCTTTACGTCGACGAATGCTGTTCCGGTCGGCACCAATTCGGCCGGAACTCGGGCTTGCAGCTGGGTTGCCGACGCCGTGGTCGGCACGACAGAACGATCACCGAACAGCACCCTGACATTTGCCACACCCCCGACGGTGAAATTGGTGCCGTTGATGGTGGTCAGCTGATTGATGATGCCCCGTGGCGGAGTGAATGCCGGGGTGGTGAACGCGGGCAAGGTCAGTATCTCCTCCAGCCGCGTGAGGCGACGCAGCAGATTGGACAGGCCGAGTCCGCGCTGGCGCAGGTCGGTGATCATCGACGGTTCGACGGTATCGACACCCCGCGGTCGGCGCAGCTGCGCGAGCGGGGAGAAATTGTGTCCCGCAGGTGGTTTCGGTAATGTGACGCCCTCGGCGACCCGGACCGTCCAGGCGGGCTTGAGCCGGATCGCAGTCTGCATGCCGACATCGAGCGCATTGCCCAGCTCCGGATCCGCCGTGGCATCCACATCGGTCAGGAAGACGTCCAGGTACACCGTGTCGTCCCGCGGATCAGTCTGTGCGGCACCGGGTGTCGTCAAGGCAGGCAGACCGGTCTGCTCGCTGTATCGGATCGATTGTTCGATGCTCGCCTCGACTCCCCCGACCAACAAAAAACCCGAACCCCCTTCGGCGGCGGCGATCCGGAAGTCCTGCCGGTTCTGGCCGCTGGGCATTGCCTGCACCGCGAACCCGTCGGCACCGGCCGCGACGCCGTCACCGATATACCGGGCGAACAGGTTGCGTAGCCCGGCGGCCAGTAGGTCGTGCAGCAAGTTGAGATCGCGGTCGAGGATCGGCACGCCCTGCTCGATGTGCAGGCCGACGTAGCCCTTCTGCAGATTGGACTGCAACAGTTCCAGCGGTGGCCGAGAGAAATCACTCATGGCTGCCCTACCTTTCTTCCTGGGTCGGTCGAGCCTGTAAAGTCCCGGCGGCCCAGGGGAACCGGGTGTGGCTTTCATGGTTGTGCCGGTTGTGGCTCCGGGAGCTTGGCCGCCCGGTTCCCCGCGACGACCCGGCTGCATATTGGGATGTGCGAGCGAATCGCTGTGTAGGGCAACGTCGGGGCGGTCGTCTGCGGCACGAAGTTCCAACAGGCTGATGGAGGTGGGCATGGCCCGGATCTGGGCTGGCGTGGATATCGGAAAGACCGACCACCACTGCGTGGTCATCGACACCGACGGCGAACGGCTGCTGTCGCGGCGGATTGCCAATGACGAACCCGAGCTGGTGAAACTCATCGGCGAGGTCGGCGGGCGGGCCGAGGACGTGATCTGGGCGATAGACCTCAACGACGGCGGTGCCGCCCTGCTGATCGGGTTGCTCCTCGGGCGGGAGCAGTCGCTGCTCTACCTGCCGGGCCGGACCTTGAACCGAGCCGCCGGCGGCTACCGCGGCGAGGGCAAGACCGACGCCCGAGACGCCGCGATCATCGCCGACCAGGCGCGCATGCGCCGGGATCTGCACCCGCTGCGTCCCGGTGATGAAATCACCGTGGAGCTCAAACTGCTCACCACCCGCCGCGCCGACCTCGTCGCCGACCGCACCCGGGTCATCAACCGGCTGCGCGGCCTGCTGACGGGGATCTTCCCGGCCCTGGAACGTGCCTTCGACAACCTCACCCTGGCCGGGCCGCTGATGCCGCTGTCGGGCTACCAGACTCCGGCCGCGCTGCGCCGCATCGGCGCAGCCCGGCTCGAATCCTGGTTGCGCACAAGGAAAATCAGAAATCCGGGCAAAATCGCCGCAGCCGCGGTCGAGGCCGCCCACCGCCAACACAGTGTCCTGCCCGGCGAGCAGTTGACCGCGACGATGGTCGCGGCGCTGGCCGAGGAGGTGATGGCCCTCAACGAGCGAATCAAAGACATCGACAAGCTCATCGAGGGCCGATTTCACCGCCACGAACTCGCCGAGGTAATCATCAGCCTGCCCGGCATCGGGACTCTGCTCGGCGCGGAGTTCCTCGCCGCCGCTGGCGGCGACATGGGCTTCTTCGGCACCCCGGACCGATTGGCCGGATTCGCCGGACTCGCCCCGGCCCCGTGGGATTCCGGGCGAATACGCGGGAACCTTCACCGGCCCAAGCGATATCACCGCGGCCTCAACCGCGTCTTCTACTACTCGGCGATGGTCAGCATCCGATGCTGCCCCCAATCGCGCCAGTTCTACGACAGGAAGCGTGCAGAAGGCAAGAAACACACCCAAGCCGTCCTCGCGCTGGCCCGCCGTCGAGTCAACGTTCTGTGGGCACTGATCCGTGAGAACCGCCCCTACGAGCCCCTGCCGCCCGTCGCCACAGCGGCCTGACCTCCTCACCGGAAGTCAACTTCCGGGCTTGACAATCTCATTGGGAAGCTCCTTGGCGATGACGGCGCGCGTGGTAACCGGCAGGAATTCACTCAGGACGCTGCGCAACCGGGATACGGCGAGGTCGATCTGCTCCGCCTCCGAGACCGTCGGGGTGAGGAAGAGTCCGACGGTGTCGCGGGCGATGCGGTTGTCGTCGGTGCGTATTCCGGCGGCGCCCGAATCGTTTGTGTAGGTTTGGAAATCCTCGAAACTGCCCAGCAGCGCGAGCTTTCCGCCGTTGCCGGTATCCACCGTGGTGGAGCCCGCGTAACGCTGGTCGAGAGTGTCGTCGAAGGCGCTGTCGGACACCGGCATTTCGCCGGGATGCAGGCTCGCATTCGACCGGAAGACCAGCGTCGCGCTCGGAACGGATCCGACGGCGGCCGGCGCGCGCTCGGAAAACGGGGTGGCGGTGACCCGCTCGACGGGCGCCCAGGTGAACGTGCCAACGTCGAGTACGCTACGGAAGATCGACCAGCCTCCCGCGCGGGTCGAGCTCCAGAACAGCTCGATCTCATTGCCCACCAATGCCGTCGGCGCGGGTTCGCGATCATGGAATTCTCCCGCACCGGCCCGCGGCAGTACGCGGATCGGTGACCAGTCCGCGACGGCGGGATCGAGGCTCTGCTTACTCCGATACGCCACCGTCCACCGCGTTCGACCGGCCGGTCCGCCCCGCTCCTGCCGAGCCCAGAACAGGAACAGCCGCCCGGCGCCGCTACTCGGGTGGAACAGCAGCACCGGATCGTCCTGCACCCGTGGCGGATTACCGGCATCCGGTGGCATGGTGGCCGGCTCGGCCAATTGCCATCGAGTGCCGTCGTGCCGGTTGTATCGGACCGACCAGCCGCTCGCGTCCCGCTCGAGCCAGCTCAGCCAGACCCCGCCCGCGTTGTCGGCCACCGCCGCGGGCAGTCTGGACTCGGTGTCCGGATCGCCGAAGAACTCCGCGGGCGACCACGTCCGATCCGTACGGATACTCGACGTGACCCGCCAGATCCCGTTTACCAAACCAGGTTTCGGATCGAAATACGTTTCCCAGAACAGCCATACCCGATCACCCTGCCGCGCTGCACTCGGGTGCCGATCGATGCCCGGCCGGTCCACGATCGGCTCGCTCGGCTGCCAGGCGCCATTCACGAAACGCTTGCCCCAGATATCCCAGCCGTGGCTGCGATAGGTGTGGAAAATCAACAGCCGGGAGTTGTCGAGCAGTGACACCATCACCGGGCGGCCCTCGTAGGCGTCGTTCACCGACAGCAGTGCTGGTGTGGCCCAGGTGCCGTCCGCCGCGCGCCGGGTGGACCAGAGGTTCAATCGTTCCGGTCGATTCGTCCGAGCCACATTGTGCACGAACTCCTTGGTGCGGTTCGGCCAGCCGGTCACCCGGGTAACGGTCGCGTCGAGCGCCGTAATCACGCCGTTGGTCCGATATAGCCACGGCGCGTGCCGAATCTCGGTGCGCTGCCGATCGATCGGGAGCCCGAAGTCGGTCCGCCACCCGATCCACTGGGCCAGCAGCGGCAGCAACGCGGCGTCGACACGATCGACCTCAGTCAGCCGCAATGCCGCCCGGGTCAGGCTGTAGAGCTGGTCGAATTGCGCGCCCGGCAGCTCGAGAAAGCGGCGCAGCCGATCGGTGCGCGCATCGTAGCGCCGGTAGATGGCGGGCAGCAGCTCGTAGATCTGATGCGCGAAGTCGTATCGGGCGGTCGCCGTGGCGCTGATCCGATTGCCCGAATCGGGTTCGAACCGTGCAGGTGTCCCGATGAAGGGGAACAGGGCGTAGTAGTACGTCCGCTCCCCATGCAACGCGGAATCGTGCGCCGCGCGTAGTCCGGCGCCCTCCGCCACCAGGACGCCGTCGTCCGGCGTCTGTGGATACCCGGTCGTCGCGCGGACCACCCGCACCCCGGCACCCGACGGCGCGGAGTCCGGGTAGTCCCAGCTCACGTCGATGCGATTGCCCGCGGGATCGGCGGTCGCGACGATTCGGACAAGGCGCATCTCAGCCCCCGCTCCGGTCGATCACGACGACCCGCATCCCCGCCGCGTAGTCGGCGTCGGGCGGTGTGATCGCCAGCTCGTTCGGACCCAGCTCGATCGTGCCCTGCGGATCGATGGCGGTACCGGGTCGGTCCCGCCCGAACTCGACGATATTGACGAACTGCACGCCGGGGACATCTTGGCTCTGCTCATAGAACTTGCTCAGGTAGACCGTCTGCCCGAAGTCGACGCGATCGAACCGCAAGAGCTCGGCCGCGGCCGCCTGGACAGCGGCGACGACGTCGGCACGCACATAGAAACCCTGCACACCGATTTCGGCCGTCACATAGATCGGGACATAGTCCACATCGGCGATCTCGACGATCTGGGTGAGCATCCGCTTGTCTTCGAAGTAGCCCTTCAGTTCCGCCTCGAGCACATCGCTGACCTTGCCGCGTCCGTCCGGTGCGACGTACAGCGTCACCACGCTCCACGCGGCGCTGACCGCACGAACCTTCGCCACGCCTTTGAAATTGCGGGCCAGCGCCTCGTAATCGCCAGCGGTGACAGCGCGGCGCAGCGATCGAAACACCGCGGGCGCGTGCTCGACCGCATGCTCGATACTCTCGCGCTCCGCGCCGCCGCTCGCCGACACCGGATTGCTCACAGTGGCGCCGAGCAGCGCGAGTTGTGGTGCGCTGACGAGTGTTTGGATTGCCCCGGCCGCGACATTGCCCGCTTGCCCGCCGCCGACGCGATAGGACGCGACGATGCGTGCGCCCGCCGGTGGAATCGCGCCGAGCACATCGTCACCGAATACGACGAAGGCCCGGTCCTCATCGTCGACTTCGATCACGAAGTCGAAGTTATCGGTCCGGCTGAAGGCCAGGCTGTCCCGGCGGGTCCAGACCGCCTCGGTACCGGCGAGGTCGGTCACCACAGCCACATCCCCACCGCCGTCGGCGGTGGGACCCGGTGGACGCAGCAGCACCCGCGGATGTACCAGGGCGAAGCGTTGGCGGGCGGATCCGTCTGAGCTGCCGAGTATTTCGTCACGGATCAATCGCCCTTCCTCGACCGGGACGCCAGGAAAGGTCCGGTGCCCGGACGCACCTGCAGGGAGCTGCCCGAAGTCGATCGTCATCGGCACGTCACGCGTGTACTCGAAGCGCGCGCTTGGACGCCCGGGCCTGCTCTTGGTCGCGAATGCGTCCCCCTTCGAGATGGTCACCGTCGTGGTAACCGCCGCGGGCACCGTCACATCCAATGCCGCGGCGGCGGGTGCGGCGGTGCCCAGTTCGTAGCCGATCAGGCGGAGGTGTTGGATGACGCTGCGGCGGGAGCGGGCGGTGGCGAGGAAACTCTCGTTGACTACCCGGTCCTGGTAGTAGCTCAGGATGTCGCCTAGGTAGGCGAACAGCTCGAGCAGTACATTGCCGACATCGGCTTCGTTGGTATAGGACCGCCATTCGGGTAGCAGCCGGGGAATCTGCTCGCGCATTGCGCGCAGCAGACTTTCGTAGTCACGTGCCATGTAGTCGATGACGGGTCGACCGTTCACTTGCCTGATCTCTGCCATGACCGCCCCTATCCGAAGCGCAGCCGGACGCGTTGCGGGGAGAGGTCGCGGCGGCGCAGGTAGGCCACCTCGACCGTCACGGTCTCATCGAACGAGCGGACGTCGACGCCGCCGACCACGATTTCGTCACCCAACCACCCGTTCAGCGCCTGGCCGATGGTGAACTCGATCGCGGCCACCATGATCTCGTTGTTCGGGTCGAAGACCAGATTGAAGAGCCCACAACCGAATTCGGGCTGGTTGACCCGCTCACCAGGGGCGGTGAAGAGCACCTGGATGATCCTCCCGCGCAGACCGGTGGTGTCATCACGCTCCAGATCGATCGTGCCGTCGGCGGTGACGTCGAAGGGGAATGCCGTTCCGGTTGCCATGTCGCACTTCCATTCTCGTGAATCACGATGCCGTCACGAAGCTCTGGCCCGCTGCGGTCACCGACGAGCCCGCCGTGGCGCCGACGCCGCTGCACGTATCGATGTGGTCGCTGTCCAGGAGGACTCGCACGCCGTCGACCGACAGGACCGTGCTGCCCGCGTCCGCGCTCGGGCTGCCCACGCCCAACGGCTTGTCGGTGATCTGCAAGGTCGCCTTGTTCGGCGCCGGTGCGGCCGGTGTGAAGTTGCCGCCCTGTGGCCCACTGTGTTTCCCCGCGGGCGGCTGACTCTCGCCCGTATTCAGAGTGCTGCCGCTGGTCAGCAGTGCGATCGGCGTGCCATCGATGCTGACGAGGTCGCTCAGCCGATCGGTGATGGCACCGTTGTACTCGAAATCACCGGTGCCCGTATAGGTAATCGGCGGAGTGCTGGTATCACTGCCCGCCACCGTGTGGGTGTCGGTGCCCCGCACCGGGTCATTCGCGACTATGAGGAGTTTGCCCATAGCTCACCCCTTCTTCAGGTCGATGGAGCTGGCGACGATGCTGACCGGCTGTCCGGCGGCATCGATGGTCAACGGCACTTTCGCCATCAATGTCATTGCATCGGGAGACATTTCGATTGTATTGCCGGTCTCGTCGACGATCTTGACGCCCTCTTTGTTCATCGTGATCGAATGCCCTCGGCTGCCCTCCCGCACCAGGACCGTCTCCGAGCCGTCGGCGTCTTCGAACTGCAGCGTGTGTCCCTTGGCGGTCTTGATGATCTTGCGGGTGGGCGGTTGCTGCACGTCACCGGCTTCGGTGCCGTCCTCCGACTGCGGTTTGGGCGCCTGACTGTTCCCGCCCGGCTTGCACCAGTAAGTGCCGACCCAGATCGGATATTCGAGATCGCCTTCCTCGAATTCCACCCACACCCCGGCCTGGCGCTCGGGGATGAACAGCAAACCGTGACCCGCCGAGCCCCCGTACGGAACGCACGGCGTGGCCCAGCCAGTCACTACATCCGGCCCGAGCAGGCTGGGCACCATGACTTTGAGCCTGCCGAGCCGGGCCGGATCGTCGTTGTCGACCACGATGCCCCGGTACTTGCCATAGAAGTGCCGTTCGGCCCGCTCGACCAGATCGGCGACGACGCGTTCCAGTTCCGCCATCACAGGCCTCCCACCAAAGCGCCGAGGAGCCCGCCCGACTCGCCCGCGAAATCCTCATCACCGATGGGCATCAGGGCATTTCGCTTGACTCGGAACGACTGAAGGTAGCCCGCCGCGGTGAATCGGTGGGTCACGTGCGCGACGTAGTAGACCCCGCTGTGCGTCTCGCCGACGCCCTTGATCGTCACCGTGGCGCGCGGGCGCAGGATGGCGCCGTATTGGTTCGCGGCCACCTCGCCCCGGCCGGTCACGAACCAGGAGCCCTGATCGAGCAGACCATCACACAGCGCGGACATCTCCGGGTTGCCGGTGGTGACGGTCCGTCCGATCTGCACCAGTCCGGGCTCCATGCCGGGGGCGAGGCAACTGGATGCCGGTTCGGCGCCGAGGCCGGGCCGGCGCCCCGGCCGTGCCTGCGCTGTCAGCACCTCGCCGCTGACATGATCCAGCTGGCACATCGTCACCTCCGACGGCGTCAGCGCATTGGCGTCCAGCTCGAACCGGTTGACGGTCGTCTCGGCTCCGAACAACACCGAGAGGACCGGCTGGGGCGCGGTGTCGACGGCCGGTGTGCGGAAGTAGCCGGTGTCGCCATCGACGAAACATTCGAATCCATTGCGCAGCGCCATCCGACGCAGCAGCTGAATGTCGGTCTCGCGCTGGATGATGGTGGACAGTTCCTCGTCATGAACGATATCGGTGCCGGTCACCTCGGGGGCGAGTCCGTAGCCCTGGAAGATCTCGGTCGCGATATCGCTGTCGGTCTTGTTTGGCCAATCCTTCAACCGATCCACCCGGTCCATCAACGCGGTGGCGTCCATCCCCCAGATGTCGAGGCGGCACTGCTCAAGGCCCGTCCCGAAGCTGGGGCGCAGATGCGTTATGTAGCCCACGATCAACTGGTGCTCGTCGTCCTCGAGACCTGCGGTGACGACCACCCGGCGCCACAGCGAGAAACGCGGGTCGTCCAGATACGGCCACGACCCGTCGGGACTTTGTAACAGCGCCATCGTGATCCGGAACATCGCCGCCAGTTGATCGTCGAGTTCGATCTCGAGGCTCAGCAGGTCCCGGTACAGGTCGTCGATCTCGGCCCCGTCGATTTCCACGCGCAGACTGTCATGTTTCATCGCTACCACCTACTCACCGACCGGAGCCGGGATGGCGATCGGCTGCCCGAGGCGCCCGCGCCGCACCGATGGGCCCGGCTCGAAACCCGCTTTGTCGATCACCTTTGCCAGCAGCGGAACATCAATGGTGGCTCGGTTGTGTGTCACGGCCACCGTGCGCTGCCCGCGCAGGCTCGTCCCATCGGTCACCAGCCTGACGCCCTCTACCCCGACCGTATCGGCCAATGCCGCGAGCAGACGCGCCCAGGGGAGATCGGCCACCGCCGCTTTCACCGGAAACTCCGTCGTGCCAATAGGCTCCATACCGATCAGAGCGACCGGCGAGAGGAATTCCGGATTGGCGTCGCAGATGCGCCAGTAATCCAGCGGCCTGCCGTAGTACGTGAACGCCAGCTGATCCAGCCGGTCACCCGCCTGGACCGTGTGGTAGAGCCGACCGGCGACCTCCGGTAACGGCCGAATTGCCTTGGCGGGAAATACCCGACCCGCCGCATCCGGCACCGCCACATCGAGAACTTTCCGATAACGTGAACTCCTGCTGAACATTTCCGCTCACCCCGGTATGGCGACATCGGCGACATCGGTGATGTTGGCCAGATTCAGCACCGACATCACCTCCGTCAGCGCTCGCGTGTACATATAGGGCACACTGGCGCCCTCGATCACCGTCAGATTCACCGCCACCGTGGCCCGAACCGGATTCAGATGCGTACTGAACTCCGTCTCGGTGATATTCATACTGTTGATATTCACCGGCAGCACCCGCTTACGACCGAAAATGAAAAGCACCAGTGGCGGATTCGCACCGCGAGTAAAACTGAACCCCTTCGGCTCTCCGAACAGCGCGCTGACCGCAGCCCCGATCAGACTCTCCTCTTTCGGCGTCACCATCAGCTCGAGCGTGGCGATCTGCGGGGCCACCCCGAACTCCTCGGTGACCCCATCCCCGTCATCGAGTTTGCCGGTCGCATCCAGTCGGATATCGAACCCGATCGTCTGCTCTTCCACCGTCACCAATTGGTTCCTCTGCAAGTTCAGCAGGTTGGCATTGTCCTTCTCCCCATGGAACTTCCGCAACGTCCGCTCCGGGTACCCGGGCGCCTCGGATGCCAGCGGTGCGCCGGGAAAAGTGAACGATAGGCCCCGATTACGTGTCAGCTGAACCGGATTGAACTGAAACACCACGATCAGCGGCGGCAGACTCAACCCGAACTCCACGAACGCGCCGCGCAGGATTTTAGGCTTGTTGGGAAATCCATCAGTCATCGCACACCTCCGCAGCGCGATCAATCAATGAGTGCACCGAATCTCGCCAGCTCGACAGCTACCGCCCGGGTATACCTTCCGAATCTCTTCGATATTGAAGTGGTCCTCCCCGATCGGCGATATCCACGCGAGGCACTGGAAGACGTGCAGCACTTCCTCTTTGGTGGCATAGATCTCGTCCATCGAGACACCGCCCGGGTAGTACAGAGATCGCCCTCCGTGTTCGAATTTCAACGCCGCCTCATAGTTATTGGGGCATCCATTGGCGTCCATTAGCGCGGCGAACCAATGGCCATGCATCGGATGCGCGCCGAGATAATACAGCCCGCCCTGGCTCGGCGCGGTCTCTCTGGCTACCTCAGCGCTGTCCGGATGCGCCCACACGAGTACCGCGCGGGCGTCTCCCTCGAGGCCCACGGTCTCGAGCAGCGCCATCACGAACCGTACTATGTCGATGCATTGTGCGCCGCGATCCAGGTGGTCGGCCAGCTCCCACTCGTTCTCGTGTTGGTAGCGCAGATCGTAGGCTCCCCACCGGCGCATAAGCTCCCGGACAACCCGATGCGGATTGAGGCTGCCTAGCCGACCAACCACAGCGCCTACCAACTCCACCGCTGTTCGCATCCGTTTATGGGTGACCTGGCCGGGTTTTCTGGGTTCGCCCGCGGTGACGAATATCGTGTGCCGCGTTCGCCCGATCTCATATTTCGAGTCCCGCCACTGCATGTGCCACACAATTTCCTTGTTCCGAAGCGCGGTCACCGTATCGGGCAGTTTGCCCACCGAGTCGATCGTGACCAGTTGTCCGAGCCCGCCTGACAAAGTCCCGGTGAAGTCGAAATTCAGCGCCGGCTCACCGCTGACGCCGAGAAGTCGGATCGGCGCGACCGGGGCACCGATCGGAGCCACGTCCAGCCGGACGTCGACCCGCAATTCGGTGTCGCGACGCTGGCTCATCGGGTGGCTGACCACTCCGCCGCGCCTGATGAACCACTCGGGCTCACCGTAGAGCGACCCGCCGTTACCCCAGTCGCGATCGTTGTCCCTGAGCACGTTCTGATCCGAGCGGAAGGCAAGGCTCGTGACGCGCGTGCCCGAATACTCAGCCAACGCGGTGGCTCGCGTACCACCGACACCGAATACGGTCGTATACAAGGCTTTGAGTTCGGCCTTGCGGGGGTCCGGCAGATTCTCGTGCAGTCGGCCGTAGTCGATAACCGCCAGAGCGGCAGCCAGTTGGTTTCCCGACAGCGTCTTCAACAGGTTCAATGACTGCACGGCATCTTTGTCGGTGATTGCCCAATCGAAGAGTCCGTACGACAGCCGCGACTCGACAGCCGGCACCGTGGCGGTCGGCGGTACCAGGCCCCGCACATCGGCGACCAAGGCGTCGAATTCCGGTACTCGGCTATCCGGGAGATTGTCCCGGAGCCGATCGGCGAACTTGCTGTTGGTGAAGAAGGCCGCGATCTGGAACCAGGGCAGCGTCTGCAACAATTCCAGTGCGCGCACCGCCTCTCGGTCGGTAATCCACCAGTCGATCAGGCCATAGCTCAAATGCTCTTCGACCGGTTCCAGTTCCGGGCTTATTGATCGTTGCACGGTCGCAGTGAGCACCGGGCCGGACACTGGACGGCTTGTCAGGGAGGATCCGGCGAAAGCCCCGCCCCGTTGTTGAATGACGTGCGTCAACTCATGTGCGATCAATCGCCTGTCGTGCTCGTGTTCGCCGCGCCGAAGGTAGATATGATTCTGATGGGTAAATGCCCGCGCCCCAATCTGAACGGACGAGCGGTGCGCGGCCTCATCCTGGTGTACGCGGACCTCACCGAAGTCGTAACCGAGCCGGGGCTCCATGAATGTGCGCGTAGCCGCAGTAAGCGGACGGCCGCTGCCGGTTGGCACCTCCACGTCCGCCGCGGTATTCCGTTGAGACGCAAATCCCTCAGCCAGACAATGTATTTGGATACCCCGTAGCCCGGGCGCGACCCCAGGGCCTTCGACCGGTCCGACCGTCCCGGTGACCTGATCGGCGACCAGGTCGGCTTCCCGCTCGTACCGGTCTACCGCGGGACCCACCGTAGCCTTCGCCTGCACCAGTCGATTCCGTGCGCAGCCACCACAGCTGTGAGAGCCGCATCCGCCTTGCGACTCGACATTTGGATCCGGCCCCTGGCATTCGACCCGCTGCAGGTAGTCATTACCGAGACTGCGTTGAATGACCACTCGATCGGCATTCGTCGCGGTCGACTCGAACACTTCGCCGACGGTCGCAATACCTGCGGCCCGACTTCGCATTTCATGCTTCGTCAACATATGCCGCTCCTCACCCGTGTCCCGGAGGTTCACCGGCGCGTTCGGTCCAGAGCTTGCCGATCTTCTCGTATTCCCGGCGGGCCCCACGCAGGATATGGCCGCGGTCGATGGTGCCGCCGTCGGCGGCGGCGAGGAAGGCGGCGTTCAGGCCGATATTCCTGATGGTTGCGCCCGCCACCGGGAGTTCCTGCGCGAGCGCCTCGAAATCGAGGCCGGGGGCGAGCGGGGCTCGAGGTGGGAACAGCTGCTGCCAGATGCGCTGTCGACTGTCCACCGCCGGGAACGGGAAGTCCACGATGAAGCGGAGGCGGCGAGTGAACGCTTCGTCCATATTCTGCCGCAAATTTGTCGCCAGGATGACGACGCCGTCATAGTCCTCCATGCGCTGCAGCAGGTAGCTGGTCTCGATATTGGCGTAGCGGTCGTGGGCGTCGGACACCTCGGTGCGCTTGCCGAACAACGCATCGGCCTCGTCGAAGAACAGGATCGCGTTCCCGGCTTCTGCCTCGGTGAAAATGTGGGCGAGGTTCTTTTCGGTCTCGCCGATGTATTTACTCACCACACCGGACAGGTCCATCTTGTACAGGTCCAGGTCGAGATCGGCGGCGATCACCTCGGCCGCCATGGTCTTGCCGGTGCCGGGCGGGCCGGTGAACAGCGCGCTGATGCCTTTGCCGCGGTTGAGTTTCGGGCCGAATCCCCAGTCGAGGTAGACCCGGTGCTGGTGGCGGACCTGTGCGCAGATGTCCCGGAGCAGGCCGATGCGGTCCGGGGGGAGCACGAGATCGGCCCACCCGCACACCGGGCGCACCTTCGCCACTCGGTCTCCGAGTTTCTGGTTGGACTGCCGACGGCATGCGGCGGAGACGTCGGCGAGCGTCAACTCGCGCGGTGCAGCGGATCGGAAGCGGTCGCTCTCGGCGAGTTCCGCGGCGGCCTTGATGCGCGCCGGCGGCAGGTGGAACCGGACCGCCAATTGCTCGGCCCAGGCTGGGGTATCCGAGAACTGCCCGGACAAGTGGTATCGCCAGATCGCCGCGCTCCGTGCGATATCCGGCAACGTCAAGGCAATCGGCTGTACGACGACTCCCCCCAGCTCGTCACCCCCTGCCCACTCCGACGAGCCGGTCAGGAAGACCAGCCAGCCGAAGTCCGCGATCGCGGTCGACAGCGCGGCGAGCAACGCATGGTTCTCGTTGTGCACCAACACATCCGCCTCGGCGACCAAAACGGCCGCTTGGTGCAGCAGGCCGTCGCGCATGGCCAGCCGCAACAGCCGCGCCGACTCGGCGGCGTGTGCGTCGACCGCCACCGAGAGCAGCGCTACGCCACATCGATCGCAGACCTGCCGGGCCAGCTCGCGTCTGCCGACACCGGCCGGACCACCGAAGTAGAACACCGATCTACGTTGCGGTCCAACCATTTCCAGTCGATGCTCGATGATCCGGGCGACCCCGTCCACGAGTTCCGGATCCACGACCGGTGGCGCGGACAGCGGGACGGAACGGCTCAGCTCTGCGATATCTATCAGCTGCGGATCCAATTCTGCTGCGCCCAGTAGGAATTGGCAGATATTCGGATCCAGCGCCAGGAACTGCGCCAGCCCGGACGATCCCGACGGGCTGCCCGGGTCGCTGATCTGCCGCAGGATGCCAGCCCGCACCAGCGGGGCGGCCTCGGTGAAACAGACTCGGGCCCGCCACCTTTCCGGCTCGGTCGCACACAGCAACTCCACGATCAGGTCGACGCTCGGCCGCTTGCGCGTGATGTCGTCCTGCAGATAGGCGTACAGCCGGTCGTATTTGCGGCGCAGCTCGGGGGCCAGACAGATCATCACGGCCTGCAGCTCGAATGCCGTGAGCCCGAACAACCGCCCCAGCATCGGCAGCGCGAGCCAGATCCCCTGTTCCAGGCTGCCGTCGATACGGGTCTCGATCTCTTTCGACAGCGCACGTAGCCGAGGCGGCAGACCGTCGGGCGGCGCGGCAGGCGCGGCGTTGGAATCGATCGCGAGCAGCCAATCGACCTCTTGTTCGCTGATGTACACCGCGCGGGCCGTCTGCTCCTCGGCGAATTCGCGGTTGCGCAGCCGCAGCGTGTTCGTGCGCATCCGAATCAGCAGGTCGAGGCGCCGCAGCTCGTCAGTGAGGTGCTCGAGATTGTCCTGGTACGCGGTGGCTGTCATGACCGCACCTCGAACAGGAAGGTGCGGCGGAACAGTCCGGACACGTTCACCTGCACGTCGTACAGGCCGGACGGGAGATCCCCGGGCAGCACGGCCGTGAACGAATCACCGGCGAGCGGTTCGGCGAATACCGTGCGCTCGGCGATGACCACGTGCACCTGCCACCCGGCGAGATATACACCGGTGAACGATATTTCGGTGCCTGCGGTACCGCCCGACGGCATCATGCCGGTAACCACGGGCGGCTGGAACGGTGCGCGCACCTCCCCGACACCGATGTGACGCACGCGGGTAGGCAGCGGCTGTGCCGCGGCGGGCAGCCGGTCCAGTTGGACCGTGGACACCTGGTACAGCACCGAGATTCGGAACGGCTTGGCGAAGGTGGTCCAGATCCGGCTGATCTCCTCCGGATCTGGAGTCGTGGCGGCGATCTGCAGGTGTTCGCGCGCCGCCGACAGTTCGGGATCGAGATGCATGGCCGGCACAACGGGGTGCTCGTAGAACACCCGCATGGCCTCGCCCAGGATCTGATGCGCGGCCGCGTTGCCATTAACTTGATCATTGGGCGCGTACGCCGTCAGCAGGTAGTACAGATCGAGCGAAAGCGGCGCTGGCACCAATTGATTGGGCAATTCCGAACATACCGTGAAGTCCTGATTCTTCAGGTACGGATTCTCCGCGATCCGGTAGAGGAACAGGTTGATCCGGCGGCTTCCACCCGGCTCGTCGGGGGCAAGCACGGTGACCTCGACCGCGGGGCGCAGTTGCATCTCGCCGACGAGCAGATTCCGCAGCGAGGTACTGACCGTGCCGATCGCCGTCGACGCGCTCATCGGAGGTTCCGTAATCGCAGCAGGCTGAGGTACCGGCGCTCCCAGAAGGCAATGGCACCGTCGAGTGCCGAGGTCGACTGGACACCAACGAAATCCCGCTCCTCCGGGGGCCGAGGCGTGGCCGGTTCCTCTTTCGCCCGGTTCGGCGGGTGCGACCACTCCGACGCGTCGCCATCGTCGACAGTTCCGAACGCAGCCGTCGCCGGGGCACGCACCGGCCGCCGCGACACCGTACGGGCAGCGGCCGGTCTGTGTTCGGATCGCGTCGCCGAGCTGGCTGCGATACGGGCCACGCGCGGCGAATCATTCTGCACTACAACCGAATCAGGCGGCGGCGAAATGCTCGTCGCCTCTCGGTGGCGAGCCGTCTCAGCTTGCACCACAGCCAGATCAGGCGTCGGCGGAACACCCGCCTCCTCTCGGCGGGGAGCCGTCTCAGCTTGCACCACAGCCACGTCAGACGTCGGCGAAGCGTCCGTCTTCCCCGGCGATGTGGTCAACGATCCGCTGGGTCGCAATATTGGTACGGCCGGAAAAGGTTGGGCCTCGTCGCAGGCGGGCGACACCACCGTCGACGGGACCGGTCGAGCATCCGGCGTCGTTCGGCGCTGTTCTGATGCGGCGTGGCCGAGCACCTCAGCCGGCTCGGGGGGACCGCCGTGCACGACAACCAGCGCGCCGACTTCCGGTATCTGATCGAAACGCCGAATTCCCCCGACGCACTCAGGTGCGGCAGGCGCAGGATGATGTTGGGATCGATCCCAGCTCGCAGCCGGATGCGGCACAGTCGGCGAGATCTTTTGCGGAACAGTTGATGACACCGCTTCGCCATCGGTTCCATCCGCGCCGACGGCCTGGACGGCGGACGACATCACACCGCCTTCGGCGTCGACATCACCGGCGATCGTCACCGCCCCCGGCCGGTGACGCGGCGCACCCTGCTCGTCCGGGTACTCGCTACTTCCGGCTGTGCCGGGCGGGATTTCGATTATCGGAAGATCCGCCCACGTGTCGAAGGACTCGACCGAACGCGACACAACCGTGTTGTGTGCCTGGGCCTGACCATCGACAACCGTGGTGTGCACATCGAGGACTCGCGCGGGCGACGGACTCTTCCGGACCGGAGATGGCGCCCCCGATTCGAACCTTCCCGACGGTGCCGCGGCGATGAACCCACCACGCATCGGCGGCGCGAAACTGACCCGCGCGCCCACCTCATCGGGCAGCCCGAGCAGGGCACGCACCCCACTCCGGTACCGGAACCGTCGCGCCCCTTCGGCGAGTACGCCGCGGAGGTATCCCTCACCCGCCATCGGCCTGCTCCTCCAACGCCCCGGCCAGCACATCGATATACCTGTGCCGCCTGTCGCGGGTGAGCCCCATGATCTCGTGCTCACTCCAGTGGTAGTAGTAGGCGAGGTAGTGCACCTCCCGGTAAAGCACGTCGTTGTCGGTGCGAAACTCACCGAAGAAGAAGTGCTGAATGTCGAATGGCGCCACGAACGTTCGAGTGCATTCTGGACAGGTCGTGTGAATGGTTTGGTCGACTCGCGGCGCCAACGCGGCCATTCGCTCCTCGAGCACGGACCGGGCCCGCGGCGAGAGGGCGGCGATCCGCTGCTCGCCCGGCGGAGTGTGTGTTCCGATCCGGACCACGCATCGCGCCAGCAATGCGGTCAGCGCCGCCGCCTCGTTCGTCTCGAGCAATCCCGAAACCGCCTCCTGATCACCACCGTTTGGCAACCGGAACTCGATCTCCAGCGGCGCCGGTTCGCCCTGCACGGTCATGGTGTGTAGCGGCGCGCGCTCCGCCGCCGATGTCACCGGCACCTCCGTGATCGAGAAATCCAACGAGGCCGGTCTACCGCAGTCCGGCCACGGGCAGATCAGATGGGCACGGACCCGCTCCCCGAATGTCGCCGCGCGCAACCGAAGCAGCAGATACTGACGATCACCGACCAGCAGTTCCCGCGCGACCCGCGCCGGAACCGGGCTGATCGCACCGACTCGGCCGACGCAGCGACTGAGCAGCTCGGTGACGAAGGTGGCCGGTTGCGCGCCGATCGTCCCGGCCAGCGACTCCTCGTCGCGGCCGGTCAGCGGTGCCAGCTCGAACTCGCGATGCAACCTGCCATCGCTGTCCCAATAGCCGCCGGGCAACTCGTCCACCAGCATCCCTTAGGTCTCCCGGGGTTCGGCCACCGAGGTGTCGCGAACCCAGCCTTCGTTCTCCAGCTTGATGGTGCTGATCATCACCGCGTTACCGGCCGCATCCAGCTGCGGCAATGCCTGATATTCCGAGACCCAGCAGCGAAAGACGTTGTATGCCAGCACCTTCTTCCCCTGCAGGTTGTAGACCTCGATACTGATGTTCTTGCGGAAGGTGGCCAGCGACATCGCCGGATCCCCCTGGAAGTTGTTCACCTTGTTGGCCCAGGCCTCGAAGGTGGTGTCATGGGTGACTCCGGCCTCCAGCGTGATCGGGTCGTATTTCGTCTTGCCCGGAATCTGGTGCGGTCCACTGGAATCGCCACCCTCGTACCACGCGGTGACCTCCGTCGTGCGCTTGAGCGCACTGCATTTGCTCAGACCGGCCACCGGCTGGCCGTCGACCACGATCTTGAACCGGAACCCGAGATAGGGATCGAATCGCGTGGAGTTGACAGTGAACTTTGCCATGTGTGGCACTCCTTATCGACTGTGGCCGTATCGGTTATCCGGACGCCAGTCCAGCCTTCTGGCTGATCCTCACGACCACGAATTCCGCCGGTTTCAGGGGCGCGAAGCCCACCATGACGTTGACGACCCCGGCATCGATATCGGCCTGCGTGGTGGTCTCGCCATCACATTTGACGAAGAAAGCTTCCGCGGGCGTGGCGCCCTGGAATGCGCCCTGCCGGAACAGCGTCGTCATGAACGCACCGATGTTGAGCCGCAGTTGCGACCAGAGCGGCTCGTCGTTCGGTTCGAACACCGCCCACTGGATCCCGTTGTAAATGCTGACCCGCAGCATGATCGCGGTGCGGCGCACCGACACGTACCGCCACTCCGGATCGGAAGTGATGGTGCGTGCTCCGAAGACCACCACACCCGAGCCCGCGAACCTCCGGATCACATCGACACCGATCGGATTCAGATTCCCCTGCTGTACATCGGTGAGTTCGGCGGCCAACCCGACGACGCCGTTCAGGCTGGCCTCCACACCGGCCGGCGCCTTCCACACCCCGCGCAGGGCGTCGATGCGCGCGAAGAGCCCCGCGACATATCCCGATGGCGGCAGCAGGATGGGTTCGCGGGTGCGACCGCTCGGATCCAGCGCCTTGACCCACGGAAAATACACGGCCCCATAGGAGTTGGCCTTGGAGAGCCTTCGGCGGAACGACGCCGCCTCGTCGGCGGTGTCGTCGTGCGAGGCTGTTTCGCCGATGTAGAACATATCCTGCAGCGGCCGGTTGGCGCAGTAGGCCATGCCGAGGTCGAGCATCGCGGTGCTGCCCTCGCCGGGTACCGCAAGCAGGCTGGCATCGGTCAGCGCATCCAGTTCGGTGAAGGCCGAAGCGAAGGTCTGCGCGGTAACCGGCGCGACGCCGTCGGTGCCCGCGACCGGTGCCGAGATCGGCGCCGTGACAGCCGCATCCCCGATCTGCGCCACGGCGATCGCGGCCGGGCGGCGCACGGCCGAGCCGGATTCCGAGCGTCCGCCGCTGCCCGCACCGAGGCGCAGGGAGGCCGTCGCATCGGTCGCCGACGCCGGTTGCACCAGTATGGCAGAGGTCGGGGATGTGGTCCCCGACTGCAATACCAGCCGGGGCTGCCCCGCCGGAGTTTCGACCACGCAGGTGAAACTGCTGAACGCGGCGGCGTCGGTCGAGGTCTTGCGCCTGGTCAACGCGCGTACCGCGGCTTGCAGCGCCGCAGCGACGGCCGCCGGGTCGTTGGTGGTGCCCGCCGCCGCGGGCAGGGTGGCGACCTGGAATCCGTCACCGTCCAGATTGATCTGCAGACTGAGATTGCCCGCCAGCGGCAGGACAAGTCCGACACCACCGCGTAGCACCCCGCGCTGAACACTGGTGTTACCGGCCAGCATTCGCGCATCGATCAGCGTCGACTCCCGGCCGAGCACCGTCTCGACGAAGTTCGCCGCGGCGGAATCGACACTGAGATTGTCGAACACCTCCAGTGGCGCGAGTTCGTCGACATCGGCGGGAACCACCGCCGGATCGGTCTGACGCCGGACGCTCACCTTGAACTCGTCGCCGGGATTCACCGAGCCGTCCTCGATCTGCAGCAGCAGCGAATTGCCCCACGCTCCTTTACTTTTCGCTGAAAGCCTCAACCCCGGCACCGGGGCGGCGGCGCGATTGTCGATCGTTACGGCGGCGACCCCGGCGTCAGACCGGGTCACGCGCACGACATAGCACTGCCTGCCGCCGTTGTTGAAGTACTGGAACACGCTATGCGCCAGAAAACTGTCGGCGAAGAACGATCCGTAGCGACGCTGGAATTCTGTCCAGCTCGTCACCCTGGTGGCCGTGTCCGGCCCCATCTCGGCGAGACCGACGAACGCGGCGGTCGAGGTGCTCGCGACATCGAGCGGCCGAACCCCACTCGACACCTCCTCGATGTACACGCCCGGATAGTTCGAAGCAGGCATGGACGTCTCCTAAATATGTCGCATCACGCGCTCGTCCACTGTCGCGTGGGTTTTGCCGGTTTCGCCGCCGTGGGCGTTTCCCGCAGCCGAATCCTGGGACGCATCGCTGACCGCCGCGACATCGATCAGCCGCTGGCTCCGCAGTTTGTCCACTTTGGCGTTGCCGATCACGTCGGCATCCGGCAACGCCGGCGACCGCTCCCCCGGGCCGAGCCGGACCGCCCGGCCGCTGGCCAGCGGTATGGTCAGCGGACCCGTTGCCTGCAGGTTCGTGATCGTGACAACCATCTGATACTCCTATTCGCCCGCGGCGGGCAGCCCCGCCGAGCCCACCGAATCAAGCACCACCCGACGCAGTTGCTGCGGGTCGAGAGCACCCAGCGCTTGTGGGCAGGGCCGCATCTCGTAGATCGAGGCGACCCGCCCGTCGGGTTGCACCCCGAGCACCACCGGACAGTTGCGAGCGATCACGGCACGCAATCCGTCGTCCCATGGGTCGTCCACGCTGGCGATCAGCACATCGTGGCGACGCGTACCGAATTCGCCGCACGACACGGCGGCCTCCTCGTCGAACAGTTCGACGACCACATCGTCTGCCGCAGTGAAGGCGGCACCGATGAGGTCGGCGAGCAGCTGCGGGAGCCCCACCAGCGCCAACCGAACAACCATGGAATCAGCATGTTCGCCCGCGTCTCGGCGGTAAATGGAGCAACGGATCCATCTTCGGGCCGCAGCCGATTGGTCCCCCTTTCGGTTAGTTCGCCGCGGCCGGGGGTACGCAGCGACCCCGCAGCACCGCCGCAGCCTCCGCGCGCCGCCGCACCCCCAGCTTGGCGAGCAGGTTGTGCATGTGGTTCTTCACCGTGTGCACCTCGATGCACAGCCGATCCGCGATCTCCCGGTTGGACAGACCTAGATCCACCAGCTCAAGGATCTGGGCTTCCCGAGGCGAAAGGCCCAGCACCCGCGCCTCCGACGCCTGAGGCGCGGCGTTGGCGGATATGCGGGCCAACAGGATCGCGGTCACCCGCGGAGAGCACAGGCTGTCCCCCGCCGCGACCGCCACGATCAACTTCAACAGCTGGTCCAGCGGCTCGGAACGCAGGTGATAGCCCGCGACACCGAGTTCGGCGCATTCGATGATCTCGTCCCGATCATGCTCGCGCACGCCGAGCACCACCACGCGCGTGGCCGAACTTGTCGCGCGGGCGGCCAGCAGCAGGGCTCGACTGTCCTCCGAGGCCAGATTCAACAGGATGATGTCCGGACCGTCTCGGCCGATCGCGGCACTCATCGAGCCCAGGTCCGAGGCTGTGCACACCGCGTCCGGCCCCCACTCCTCGGCCAGAATCGTGGCCAGCCCTTCACGGTAAAGGGCGCTGTCATCCACGACCAGCAGTTTCATCGGACTACTACCCATCCCCAGTCGTCGGCAGCAGCAGCGAAACCTCGACGAGGGCGACGTGTCCTTTACTGTCGCGTCCGACGGCATGCTCGATGGCCAGGCGAGTGCTGGAGTGCAGGGCGACCACGCGGTTGCGCGGGATGCCCGGCCTTTGCGCCCGGACCACGATCAGATCCGTGCCCTGTTCCAATTCGAAACCGGGCTCGTGCTTTGTCTCGACATTCACAGTGGGCACCATGGCTCCCTCCGCCATCTGGCCCCGAACACCAAGGTGAATGTAGCGCCGGCCGGAGCCGGAGTATCGAGTACCGATCTACTCGAGTTCCGCCCGTAGGCCCCGTGGTCCTAGACCGACGGCGCCGTCCTACCTGCACCGATACTTCCCGTACCCGAAGAGGTCCGCCCACCTCGGGCCGCGCGTCGGGTGGTCGGAATTCGACGCCTGGCTGGCGGCTTCTTGCTTGGCAAAGCGGCCGCCGAGGCGCAGACCGCGAACGTATCGGAGTGGCGCGCAATCAGCAAGTCACGTCCACATGGGCAGACTGAGCGAACGACACATGCACATGGTCATAGTGATTGGCGGTCGGGCTCCCCCGGTTTTCCATATACGACCAACCGTTGCCGTCGTTGTACCGCTGCCGCCAGATCACATAGGTCACACCGAAGCGCTGCTTGTTGGCCAGCACGAATTCGGCGATCGCGTCGCCGCGGGCGGAATCGGATGTCATCAAATCGAGCGCCAGCCCGGCGCCGTGGTCGCCGTCGCCCCGGCCGATGGCGCCGCCGATATCGGTGAGGCCGAACGTCTTCTTGAGCAGGTTGCCCACCTGGGCCACATGCGGTTGCGCGCCGGCGAGTTCCGTCGAGCACGGGAGGGAGGGCGGGTGCTGTTGGGCCGTCTTTTCCGACGGGAGTGGCGGCTCGGCGGCGACCGCCGCCGCCGCTATCTGAGCTGGCGGTGGCACAGCGGTCGGGACCGGGGTTGCGGCGGCGGACGACGGCGGCGAATCGACCGAGGCGGCGGGCTGGGCGGCCGGGCTCAGTCGGATCGCCACCCACAGCACGACGGCGACAGTCGCCACAGCGCCACACACAGCCAGGGCGGTGCGCTTCCAGGCTGCGGTCTGTTTTCGATGTTGACCAGGCATGATGTCGGTTACCGGCTACTGTCGGGAAGATGATCACCGATACATTACGAAATGGTCGCGAAATTGTCACGTCGAGCAGATGGGGCCGGAACCCGAATCGGTTCGTCGACAACGCATCGTCGCAGGTGAGCACCTTCGCGAGACCCAGAACGCCTCCTGCGGCCTCGGCGCAAGGCGCGTACGCTTAGGTGTCTTACACCGATCAGTAAGGTGTGCCACCGGTTAGCCGGGAGGTGGACGTGCTCAGCATCACCGAGCAGTTCAGCACCGAACGCGCCCCATGCGGGAAACAGCGGGGCGGGGCTCGCCACCGCGAAGACGACGAAGCGGGCCTGGTGATCGACGATCTGCGTTACGACTGCGGCTGCCGCCGGATTCGGCACGAATACCACGACGGCAGCGTTCGGATCAAAACGGTCCGCCATGACGGCAAGGTCCTGATGGACGAGCACAGCGCCGACTTCGAGGCCTGAACCGACGACGCCCGGGTGGTGCCACCATGACCGCTTCTCACGATGTCGTGATCGTTGGCGGGGGCGGCGCGGGCCTGCGTGCGGCCATTGCCATCGCGGAAGACAACCCGCGCCTGAGTATCGCGATCGTTTCCAAGGTCTATCCGATGCGCAGCCACACCGTCTCCGCCGAAGGTGGGGCTGCCGCTGTCGCCGGTCCGGGCGACAGTCTCGACGAGCACGCGTACGACACGGTCTCCGGCAGCGATTGGCTCTGTGACCAAGACGCCGTCGAAGCCTTCGTCGAGGAGGCGCCGCGGGAGCTGCTCCAGCTGGAGCATTGGGGCTGCCCATGGAGCCGTCGGCCGGACGGGCACATCGCGGTACGGGCGTTCGGCGGTATGACCAACAACCGCACGTGGTTCGCAGCCGACAAGACCGGCTTCCACTTGCTGCACACCCTGTTCCAGACCGCACTGTCGTATCAGGACATCGTCAGGTACGACGAGTGGTTCGCCACAACCTTACTCGCCGACGACGGCAAGGTACGCGGCGTCGTTGCCATCGAACTCGCCACCGGCCGTGTCGAAACCATTCTCGCCAGCGCAGTCATCGTGTGCACCGGCGGCTGCGGCCGGGTGTATCCGTTCACCACCAACGCCAATATCAACACCGGCGACGGAATGGCGTTGGCGTACCGGGCAAGCGCGCCGCTCAAGGACATGGAGTTCGTTCAGTACCACCCGACCGGCCTCCCGTTCACGGGCATCCTGATCACCGAGGCAGCGCGCGCGGAGGGCGGCTGGCTGCTCAACAAGGACGGTTATCGCTACCTGCAGGATTACGACCTCGGGACCCCCTCACCGAAGCCGGTGATGCGAAGTATGGAACTCGGGCCACGCGACCGGCTTTCGCAGGCCTTCGTGCACGAATTCGACAAGGGCCGGACCATCGGCACACCGTACGGGCACGTCGTCCATCTCGACATACGCCACCTCGGTGCGGATCTCATCGACACGAAACTGCCGTTCGTACGCGAGCTGTGCACGAAGTACCAGAACATCGACCCGGTACGGGAGCTGATCCCGGTACGTCCCGTAGTCCACTACATGATGGGCGGTATTCATACCGACATCCACGGCGCGACACCGCTGGAGGGCCTGTACGCCGTCGGCGAGGTCGCCTGCGTCAGTATCAACGGCGCGAACCGGCTCGGGTCGAACTCCTTGCCCGAGTTGCTGGTCTTCGGTGCGCGAGCCGGTCGTGCCGCCGCCGAGTACGCGAGCTCGGCCACTGCCCGCGAGACGCAGGCGGTTCTCGCGCTCGGCCGCGCCGAACAGGACCGGCTGGAACGGGATCTCACGCGACATACCGAGGGATCCGAACGCATCGCGCATATCCGCACCGAGATGCAAGAGACGCTGGAGACCAGTGCCGGGATCTACCGGGACGGCGACTCCCTCGCCAAGGGAGCCGACAAGGTGCGCGAGCTTCGCGATCGGTTCGGCAGGGCTTGCCTCGATGACCACAGCCGGGCGTTCAACACCGAACTGGTTGCGGTGCTGGAACTCTCGTGCATGCTCGACGTGGCGGAATGCATCATCGCCTGCGCGCTGGCACGGGAGGAATCCCGGGGCGCGCACCAGCGGACCGATTTCCCCGCCAGGAACGACGAGCGGTTCCTGGCCCATTCGATGATCCATCGGCAGCCGGACGGTTCGAGCCGCGTCTCGTACCTCCCGGTGACGATTACTCGCTGGCCTCCGGGCGAACGCGTATATGGGAGGTGATGGCGATGGCGGACCGGATAACCCTGCAGGTCGCGCGCTACCGGCCGGATCGAGATGACGAACCGGTACCGCAGTCGTACGAGGTTCCGCTGCGCAAGGAATGGACGGTGCTCGACGGCCTCAACTACATCAAGGACTATCTCGACGGAACCGTCTCGTATCGATGGTCGTGCCGGATGGGCATCTGCGGCAGCTGCGGCATGACCGTCAACGGCGACCCACAACTGAGCTGCGCCACTTTCCTGACCGACTACGCACCGGGGCCGGTGCGGGTCGAGCCACTGCGCAACTTCCCGGTGATCCGGGATCTCGTCGTAGAGATCAGCGACTTCATGCACAAGCTGACCGCGGTCAAGCCATGGCTGATCAGGGAGGAACACCGGCCACTCGATGATGGCGAGTATCTGCAAACACCGTCCGAAATGGACGATTACAAGCAATTCAGCATGTGCATCAATTGCATGCTCTGCTACTCGGCCTGTCCCGTCTTCGCGCTCGAGCCCGAGTTCATCGGTCCGGCGGCGATCGCGCTGGGCCAGCGCTACAACCTCGACTCGCGCGACGAAGGAGCCGAGGATCGGCGGGACGTGCTCGCCTCCGCCGAGGGCGTATGGTCCTGCACGTTCGTCGGCGAGTGCACCACCGCCTGCCCCAAGGGGGTCGACCCGGCCGGTGCGATCCAGCGCTACAAGCTGACGGCGGCCACGCAATCGCTCCGAGATCTCCTCATGCCTTGGCGGGCACGATGACAACGACACCTCAGTTGTACCGAAAGCCGGTCTCCACCTTCTGGTGGGCGCGACGCCGCTCGTACCTGTTCTTCGCCCTGCGCGAACTCAGCAGCGTGTTCGTCGCCTGGTTCGTGGTGTATTTCCTGCTTCTGATCCATGCGGTCAGTTCCGGAAGCGAGGAATACCAACGGTTTCTGAGCTGGAGCGCCAGCTGGTGGGTCGTTGCACTGAACACGGTCGCCCTGCTGTTCGTGCTGCTGCACACGGTCACCTGGTTCGACCTCGCGCCCAAAGCGATCGCGGTGCGGGTACGGAACCGGCGCGTCGCACCGGTCGTGATCGTCGGCCTGCACTATTTGTTGTGGGGTCTGCTGACGGCGCTCGTGCTGGTGGTGGTGCTGCGATGACGAACAAGAGATCCCTGGAACCGTTCGCGTGGATACTGTTCGGCGTCGGTGGGATGGCCGCCGCGCTGCTCATACCGGTGCTGCTGTTTCTGTTCGGCCTCGCCTTCCCGTTGGACTGGCTTTCCGTGCCGGACCACGCACACCTGCTCTCGGTGTTGCGTCATCCTGTCACCCGGCTGGTCCTTTTCGGACTCTGTGCGCTGGCTCTGTTCCATTGGGCACACCGCTTCCGGTACGCGCTGCAGCACGGCTTGCGGCTCGAGCAGTTCAGTACGTTGATCATCCTGGTCTGCTACGGAGCCGCCGTCATCGGCTCGGGAACCGCCGCTTACCTCCTGCTGCGCGTCTGAACGACCGCAGTGGCGCTAGGCGATGCTGAGTGACACTCTCGATTCCGGCCCCGACCGGCCCATATCCGGTCGGAGTCACCGACCTGCACAGGGTCGACCCGAGCCGCGTCGACCCGTGGGACACCAGTCGCCGACGCGAGTTGATGGTGCAGATCTGGTATCCGGCCGATATGGCGACCGGGGTGCCCGTCGATCCCTGGATGCCGCACGGTGGCAGGCAGGCCCAGCACACCTATCTCACCAGTCTCGGTGTTTCCGAGCATTGGGAACTCGCGCCGAGCCACAGCTACCGGGATCAACCCGCCCGCACAGACGGCGGTCGTTTTCCGGTCCTGTTGAATTCACCCGGCATGGGCGACACCACCGGCTGGAGTATCGCCCAGACCGAAGATCTGGCCAGCCACGGCTATATCGTGGTCGCACTCAATCACACACACGAAGCCTTCGCCGTCGAATTCCCCTACGGCAGGGTCGAGAACACGGTGGTTCCGCTGGATTCACCCCAGGAGGTTCTGCGGGATCTCCTCCTGCCGACACGCGTGGCCGACACCCGGTTCGTGCTGGATCGACTCGCCGCGCCCACAACTCGAGACGGTCGCGTCCTGCCGGCCCGTCTGGCAGAGAGCATGGACCTGTCGCGGGTCGGGATGTTCGGCCACTCGCTAGGCGGTTCGACCACAATCCAAGCCCTGCATGATGACTCCCGCATCAGTGCGGGCGTGAACCTGGACGGCCCCGTCCTGGGCTCGGTCGCTGTCGAGGGGACAGACCGGCCCCTGCTGTTGCTCGCCAGTGAGTCCTCGCCCTGGTACGGCCAACCCGGCTGGGAGCCGTATTGGACGGCCAACACCGGGCTGAAACTGCCGCTTCGAGTCTCGGGGACCGAGCAGATGTCCTTCTGCGATCAGCAGGTGGCTTTGGTCGTGGAATTTTGGGTTCTGGCCCACTTTCCGCGATCAGGTCTGGAGCCGCGGCCCCCGTGCGAGTACCCGCCGCAACCCCATGGCTGCGAGCGAAGGTCCTTGCCACCCAATCGATCCGAGCCAGATTTCGGACAGTCGACCAACGAGCGCCCAGCGGCATGGCAGTGCGTCGTGGTGTCCGCCTTGCCGAGTGGTCCGGGTCCGCTGCCGACGAGACGCTGGTGCGGTGTCGACCACGCGGGTGGTGGTAGAAACGAAACATGGTTGGTTTTCGCTTCGGGGTCAACATTGCGTTCCCGAACTCGCCTTCGAAGTGGGTAAGTCAAGCTCGCCGTGCGGAGATGCTCGGTTACGACGTACTCGCGGTGCCCGATCACCTCGGTGTGCTGGCTCCGTTGCCGACGTTACTGCTGGCGGCGCAGGCTACCGAGCGAATTCGGCTGGGCACCTTCGTGTTGAACACGCCGTTCTACAATCCGGTGCTGCTCGCTCGCGATATCGCCGCACTCGACCAGTTCAGTGGAGGCAGGGTCGAGCTGGGGCTGGGCGCGGGATACGTAGAAGGCGAATTCGACGCCGCCGCAATACCGTTCGCGGGCGCAGGCGCCCGCATCGACCATGTCGAGCAGACTGTGCTCACCATGCGCAAGCTCTACGCCGACCCCGGCTACCGGCCGGCGCCCACGCGTCCGGAAGGCCCAGCGGTGCTGATCGCTGGATGGGGAAAACGGTTGCTGCGCATGGCCGCTCAGCACGCCGATGTGGTGAGTCTGTCCGGTGCCGTGCCCGCGAAATCCGGGCTGCCGACCGCCGCCGACCCGGACACGCTCGCCGAACGCGCCGAGTACGTGCACGGCTTGCTCGGTGAGCGTCGCGATCAGGTGGAAATCAACGTCGCCATCTGGGGTGTGGCCTCCCCGTCCGAACGCGACACCCTTGGCCAACAGGTGCGCGCGTTTCTGCCCGGATTCACCGACGACCAGATCGATGCCACCCCCACGGTCATGATCGGCACTCCTCAGCAGATCGCCGAAAACGTGCGCGAATTCCGCGAGCGCCACGGAATCACGTATTTCACTGTGCAGGAACCGGCTATGGAGAAATTCGCACCGGTCATCGAACTACTGAAGTAGCCCAGCCCGAGCGGTTGCAGCAGCGGGCCGCCAGCAGGACGACATCCAGCCGGATCACGGTCTCACTGGTTCGAATAGCGCGCGTTGGCCGGTTGCGCCCGCCTCGCTCCGACACCGGCGCACGTCGCCGGTCTGACCATGCGCTGGAACTCCGGTCCGGTCGAGGGCCCGGTCAATCACATCAAAATGATCAAGAGGCAGATGTTCGGCAGGGCTGGCCTTCCACTGCTACGCAAACGCGTGCTTCCCACGGCCGCGCAACGATGACGCCAGATCTGTGGTTCTGCGGCACAACACCTTTCGTCACAGAAAGTGGGCCAGAACCGAATTGTGGTGCCGGTTGGTCGTGAAACCTGGAATCAGTCGGACGGCTTGGCGTCGGATTCTGGTCGCGAAAATGAACACCGTTCGGCCAGCGTGTCGGCCGAACGGTGCTGTTTGTGTCGCAGTGACGTGCGTGTGCGGATTCTGGCGCCAGCGCCGTCGAGTTCGAACTAGGGCTGGGCCTCGATGCGGAATACGGCGATCCGATCCGCGGCGTCGGCAACAGCCTGTGGGGTCGGATCCTCGACCAAGCCGGTCGTGACGAACAGATTGCCGACTCGTGCATGACTGTTCGCGATGTGGTCACGCAGTATTGGCCGGCGTTCCTCGACGGGCAACTCGACCAACTTCACGACCGAGGATCGGCGGCCGCGAGAGAGGGTGACAGTCTGCGCTGCGCGAACGTTCGCGACCCACGCGGCCTTCGGGTATGCCTGGAAAATGTAGCGTTGCCCCGCAATAGGAATCACCCCGATCGCCGCGATCCGGGGCTGGCCGGTGCGGTGTCCGGTCGTGGTGATCAAGTGGTGAGGGCCAAGGGCGATCCCCATCTTCTGCAGCCAGATGATCACCTTGTTGAACCTCTTGACCTTGCGAAGCCATGCATCGGTGTCCTGCGCCATAACTGTTGTCCTCCCCGCCAGACCATCCTGGTCTGGACTGCTCACCTCGGCTGATCGGTAGACCCAACGCGAACAACGTCGCCAGCATCATCCAGTGATGCCGCTCCACCCGCCGACGATGCTGTCGCTCCGCGGATCTCAACTGTTACCTGTTGCGGCTCGAGAGCTTGTGGCGGTTCGTATTCCAATGGCGTCGGATCCTGTTCACGGAATCACCGGCGGCACTGAGGGATCAGCTTTGCCAGCGCGCGGATGGGCAAGCCGGTAGGAGTCGTGCCGGTCTCGATGATGTGCCCGCCGAAGGTCAACCTGTCGATGATCGCCGCGCAGAGCCGCGGGTCGGTGAAGGTTTCGTCCATCCGGAGTAGCTGTCGTTGGATGCGATGGCGACACTGTTCTTCTCCTCGCGCTCGGTGATTGCCCCGGGCAGGGCTCCGGGTTTGCGCAGCGACCCTTCCATATAGTGATCCAGTTCCAGCCGGGATCCACCTTTGGCCAGCAGCCGTTCGTGGCGGGCGATCTCGGTCTTTCCGTCGTAGACGACCAGCTCCGAGGCGCGCAGCAGGACCGGACCTGACGGTCGATGAACCGGACCGGGACCGAATACTCGTTGGTGCGCAACGAGATCTGCTGATTGTTTCCCAACGCAGTCCGTCGAAACGGACCTGCTTCAACCACATCAGGGCGTTGCGGCTTGTCGGGGAATCGCGAATCCTATGGCGCGGGCGAGGTTCCGAGATCGAAGTGGATGCCGGCGCGCAGCATTTTGGTGGCGGACAGGCCGATCATGTCGCGGAAGGTTTCGCTGAAGTGGGAAGGGGTGGCGAAGCCGGCGTCCAGGGCGGATCGGGTGAGGTCGTGGCCGCCGACGGCGCCGCGGACGGTGTGGATCATGCGGTTCCACCGCTGATAGCCGCGGAATGTGGTGCCGCACTGCTGGGTGAACAGGCGGAGGAAATGGGTGGTGGACAGGCCCAGGTTCGCGGCGATGTGGTCGGCGCGGAAGGGGCGGGCAGGGTCGCTGCGGATGGTGGCGGCGATCTGCTCGATGCGTGGATCGGTGACGGGTGCGGGGCCTGCGATGGCGCGGGCGTAGATGCGGTCCGGGTCCACGATGGGGCTACGGCACAGCTCGACGAGCTCACGCTCTCGGCGATGATTGAGGCCGAAAGGGCCTGCGGCAGTGGTCATCTCGTCGGCGATAGCCGTGGCGGGCGCACCCGCAGGGTCGACGAACAGCACCAGAATCCATCCCCGGGTGGCGACGATGCGCTGCGTCGTGCGGGCGGGGGCGAATGAACTGCCGGTGTGTCTCGGCCCGTGCGCGGTGTGCAGGACGAGCGGCGCGTCCAGGCCGACGCTGAGCATCGCGACCGAGGGGGAATGCGGGTCGACGCCGAGATCCGGCCCGATGTAGCCGACGTGACCGGGCCGCACCCACGCCACCGGCGTCCGTGCCGGACCGCAGATTTCCGAAAGCGCGTCGATGGTCACGCTTGCCAGGGTATCGGTACGGCCGCTGGAACCCGGCGGTCGACGAGGAGTCTGGAGACAGTCATGCGAGGTAAAGTTCCCCTGGGGGTGCGGATTCTGTCCGCGCTCTCGACCGAACCGGATTGGGATTCGATCACCCCGGCCCAGGTCATCGAGGTGCGTGAAGCGCAGCACCGCAAGCGCCGGTCCGCGCTGGGCAAAATCGTCACCGGCAGGCCCGACCGTGGCGCGCTGATCACGACACACACTCTCCCCCTGCCAGGGCGTCGGCTGAGTGCGCGCGTGTACCGGCCCGCGCAGGGTGGCTCGGCGCTGCCGCTGATCGTCGCGTTCCACGGCGGCGGATTGATTCTCGGCGCACCGGACCAGGACGATTGGCTTCTCAGTCACCTCGCGGCCGAATGTCCGGCCGTGGTCGTCTCGGTCGACTATCGGCTGGCGCCCGAGCACCCCGTGCCCGCGCCCGTGGAGGACGCCTATGACTCCGTATCGCACATCGTCGACGAGGCCGCGCGGTGGGAAGCCGATCCCACTCGGATCGCCCTGCTGGGCGCCAGCGCGGGAGCTACGCTCGCGGCACTCACCGCGATCCGGGCGGTCGAACTGGGACTGCCGGTGCGCGCCCAAGTGCTGATCAATCCGCAGCTGGATTGGACCGAGCGCGTCTTCGAATACCCCTCGTTCACCGAGAACGCGGACAGTCCAACCGCGACACCGGCCAATTGCCGTGCGGTGCAACGCATCGCGCTTCCCGAATCCTTCGACCCTCGTGCGATTTCACCAGTGCACAGCGACGACCTCGCGGGACTCGCCCCTACCCTCGTCCAAGCCGTAGGTACCGACCCGCTGGAAGATCAGGCACCGGCCTACGCCGATCGGTTGCGGCACGCGGGAGTCGAGGCGACGCTGACTCGCTATCCGGAAGCGGTGCACGCCTTCCTGAGTATGCCCGGACTGGTCCCGGCGGCCCGGCCCGCCCGCGCCGAGATCCTCGCCTTTCTGCGCCGCCACCTGCTGGAGCGCTCGGACAGTGCAGCGACGGGGACGGCGAAGGCAGGGCGGCCATGACCACCACCGAAATCGCCGAGGCGAGGGTGCTGCCCCCGCCGCGCCCGGAGGCGGATTCCGCTGCTGAACAGAGCATTTCCCGACTCCTGCGCCCCTATCTGGGCAGTTTCACCGCCGTGGTGATCCTGCAAGTCATCGGCGCTGTCGCGGGGTTGGCCCCGTTGCTGGCGGTTGTCGAATTGGGGCGAACCCTGGTGTCGCCCGGTCCCATCGATGACGGCCATGTCTGGACTGTCGTGTTCGCGGGCGCGGGCGGCTTGTTCGTCCGGTTGCTGTTCACCGCCGCGTCGTCCGGGATCGGGCATCTACTCGACGGCCGGGTGCAACTGTCGTTACGTCGGCAACTGGCCGCGCAGCTGGGGCGTGTACCGATCGGCTGGTTCTCTCGCCGCAGAACGGGTGAGCTGGCGCAGTTGGTGGGCGACGATGTGAGCGCCGTGCACCCGTTCATCGCCCACACCCCTGGCGAGCTGGTCTCGGCTTTCGTGGTGCCGCTGGTGTCGCTGATCTACTTGTTCACCGTCGACTGGCGGCTGACGCTGATCACGCTGATTCCGGTGGTGCTGGCAGTGGCGCTGGTTCCGCTGATGATGACCCCGACCCGGCTTCGTGAGCAGGAGGAGTTCGACGTCGCGATGGGGCGGGTCGCGAGTTCGGTCGTCGAGTTCGTGCAGGGGATCGCGGTGGTCAAGGCGTTCGGCGGGTCCGGGCGCGCCCATCGCGCATTCCGCACGGCCGTGGACGATTTCGTCGGCACCTTCTTCCGGTGGGTGCGCGGTCTCGCCCCGATCGCCGCGGGGATGCAGCTGGTGCTGTCGCCGCCGTTCGTGCTGCTGATCGTGCTGGTCGGTGGCGCGGTTCTCATCACGAACGGTTCGCTGGCCCCGACGGATCTGCTCCCGTTTCTGCTGCTGGGACTCGGCCTGACCGCTCCGGTGGCGGCGCTGGGCCACGGCTTCGACGAGATGCAGGCCGCCCGGCGCGCGGTCGACCGGATCCGGGACGTGCTGGCCGTGCCGTCGCTGCCGGAGCCCGAACATCCGCGCACACCAGAGGGTCACCGGGTGGAACTGCGTGGCGTCCGATTCGGCTACGACACAGGGCGCGAGGTGCTGCGCGGAATCGACCTGGTGCTGGAGCCCGGCACCGTCACCGCGCTCGTGGGTCCTTCGGGAAGTGGCAAGTCCACGCTGGTGCAGCTGTTGCCGCGGTTCTTCGACCCGACCCACGGTTCGGTGGCCGTGGGCGGCATCGATCTGCGCGAGCTCGGCAGCCGGGAGCTCTACCGGATGGTGTCCTTCGTCTTCCAGGACGTTCGACTGCTGCGCGCGTCGGTCGCGGACAATATCGCGCTGGCGGTACCGCATGCCGGCCTCGACGACGTGGTTCGCGCCGCCCGCCTGGCGAATATTCACGATCGAATCCTCGAGCTGCCACGCGGATACGATTCGGTGCTCGGTGCGGATGCCGGACTGTCCGGTGGTGAGGCACAACGGATTTCGCTCGCCCGAGCACTGCTTGCCGACACTCCGGTGCTCGTGCTCGACGAGGCGACCGCCTTCGCCGACCCGCAGACCGAACAGGCGGTGCGCCAAGCCCTTTCGACGCTGGCAGGTGATCGCACGATCCTGGTCATCGCCCATCGACTCGAGACGGTTGCCGACGCCGACACCGTCGTGGTGCTGGAGAACGGGTCGATCGTCGAGCGCGGCAGGCCCGCCGAACTAGTGGCACGCGGCGGAAAGTTCGCCGCGTTCTGGCAATCCCATCGATCGGCGATCGCGGACGAGGTCGAAACCCGTTCCGGTGCGTTGCAAGGAGACGAGTACCGATGATTCGAATGCTGCTGCGCGTGCTGGGGCCCCAGTACGCCCGTCCGGTGCGCCGCACCGTGGCGCTGATGACGACGACCGCCGTCGCCGAGGGTCTGTCCTACGCACTGCTGGTTCCGGTGCTGCGGGCCCTGTTCGGGAGCACGCCCGCGGAGGCCCGGCCCTGGCTGATCGCGTTCGGGGTCGCGGTCGCGGTCTTCGCGGTGCTGCGCTATCTCAGCGACCTGTCCGGTTTCCGCGCCGGGACCACGCTGCTGCGCGGCATGTATCACCGGCTCGGCGATCACCTGGCCCGCTTGCCCCTCGGCTGGTACAGCGCGAGCCGGACCGGGGAAGTGTCCGTCCTGGCCAGTCGCGGTGTGCTGGAGGCGATGAGCGTGATCGCGCATCTGCTGGCGCCGTTCATCGCCGCCGCGGTGACTCCGCTGACGATCGTTGTCGTCATGCTGGCCTTCAACTGGCAGATGGGCTTGGCCGCGGTGCTCGCCGTCCCGCTCGTGGCGGCGGTTCAAGTCCGGACGCGACGGTCGACGGCCGCAAGCGACGCCGAAAGCGCCGAACGCGCACAGGAGGCCACCGGGCGGGTCATCGAGTATCTCCAAGCGCAGCCGGTGCTACGGGCCGGTGGCCGGACCACGGAGCGCTTCCGGTTGCTCGACGACTCGCTGCGTGAGCTCGAGCGCGCGTCCCGCCGTTCGACCGTGTCCGCACTACCCGGCGTGGTGGGCCTGACCCTCACGGTGCAGGCGATGTTCAGCGCGCTGCTGGCCCTCGGCGCCTACCTTACGCTCGGCGGGAATACCGGCGCGGCAGAGGTTTTGGCGATCCTGGTGCTGGCCGCTCGCTGCGCCGATCCGCTACTGTCGCTGGCCGATATCGGCGGCAAACTTCGCGGCGCGCGTTCGGTGCTGGCGAGACTGGATGCGGTCTTGCGCACCGAGCCGCTGCCCGAACCTCGCGAATCGATCCGGCCGGAACGCCACGACCTCGAGTTCGACTGCGTCACCTTCCGGCACGGCGGTCGCGTCGTGATCGACGACGTGTCGTTGTCCGTGCCGCAGGGACAGCGGCTCGCCATCGTCGGTCCGTCGGGTGCGGGCAAAAGCACAGTGCTGCAACTGCTCGCGCGGTTCTACGACGCGGACGCGGGAGCGGTGCGCATCGGCGGTGTGGACGTGCGCGGGATCAGCGACGAGGAGTTGATGGCGCAGATCGCCATCGTCTTCCAGGACGTCTATCTCTTCGACGGAACCATCGAGGAGAACGTGCGCCTCGGCCGTCCCGACGCCGGTGACGCCGAGGTGCGGGCAGCAGCCACCGCGGCGCGATTGGACGAGGTGATCGAGCGGCTACCCGACGGTTGGGCGACAAAAGTCGGCGAGGGTGGCGCATTGCTGTCCGGCGGTGAGCGACAACGTGTTTCGATCGCACGGGCACTGCTGAAGGACGCGCCCATCGTCCTGCTGGACGAGATCACCTCCGCATTGGACCCGGTGAACGAGGCGGCCGTCCACCAGGGTGTCGAGCACTTGATGGCGGGCCGGACGGTGGTGATGGTCGCGCACCGGTTGCGGACCGTGCGACGAGCCGATCGCATCGTCTTCGTCGACCGCGGCCGCGTCGTGGAAGCGGGCAGCCACGACGAGCTGCTGCGCGGCGGTGGCCGCTACGCCGATATGTGGAACCTCTCCCTGACACCGACAGCGAGCTAGAGCAGGATCTCCGCGTGACGTTCGGCGGACGTTCGCATCGCTGCGATACTCATCGCCGACCTGCCAAATGCTCGTCGAGTAGACGAGCGATGGTCGGCAGCACGTGTCGCGAGGTCAGTTCGTCATGGGTGGCCGCTACGTCGTGGTTGACGACTTCGCCGGTCACATAGGGCTGCCAGCCGACCGGGCCGAAGAGGTCGGAAGTATCGACCGTGGCGCTGAAATACACCATGTCACCGTCGAATACGGGACGATGGTATCCCGTTCGGGTCCGCGCCGCCGCGTTGTACGACCGGGCCATCCGCTCGATGGCGCCCGCGTCGATCGGCGAAGCGCCGCCCAGCCGTGCTCGGATCAGATCGGCGGCCTCCTGGGCGGACGCATCGGCGGGCACATCGTGGATGCCGACGATCGGGCCGAAGGTACTGACGAAAGCGCCGGCGGACAGCTGCTCGATACTGCCACCGTCGATATCAGCGCAATCGGCGTCGAGCAACGCGAGGACGCCGACCGTGGCACCGGCGTTCTCGAGCTTCGTGGCGATCGCGTGGGCGATGAGTCCGCCGAACGAATACCCGAGGAGGTGGTAGGGCCCTGCGGGCTGCACGGCGCGGATCTCGCGGATGTACCTATCGGCCAGCTCCTCGATCGAGCGTGCCGGCGCTTCGGCACCGCGCAGGTCCGGCGCTTGTAGTCCATAGATCGGCCTGCCGGGGGCCAGCACATCCGCGAATCCCAGGTAGGTCCAGGACAATCCGGATGAGGGGTGGACGCAGAACAGCGCGGGTTCGTCGCCGCCGAGCCGGATCGGCAACACGACGTCGAGCGCAGGTCCGCGGTCGACCACCGGCAGCTCGCCGGGAAGCAGCGTCGCCCGCGCGGTGTCGGCGGCCGCGGCCAGCGCGGCGACGGTGCGATGCTCGAACACTTGCAGCGGGGTGCAGTGCACGCCCCGCTGCTTCGCCCTGGACACGAGCTGGATGGCGGTGATGCTGTCGCCGCCGAGGGTGAAGAAGGAATCGTCGGCGCCGACCTTGTCGAGGCCGAGCAACTCCGCGTAGATATCGGCGAGACTTTCTTCGGTCGGTGTCGAGGGTGTTCGGTACTCGGTCTGCCCGTCGGTGAATTTCGGTGTCGGCAACGCTGCCCGGTCGAGTTTGCCGACCGCGGTGAGCGGGATCGCATCCAGCACGACGAAGGCGGAGGGGATCATGTACGCGGGCAGGGCGTCGGCCGCTACCGCGCGCAGATGCTCGCCGTCGACCTCGGCGCCCTCGGCGGGCACTATGTACGACACCAGCACGGTCGTCCCCGCCGGTCCGGTGCGGCCGATCGTCACCGCATGGTCGACCAGTTCGTCGCGAGACAGCACGGTATCGATCTCGCCGAGCTCGATCCGCACGCCGCGAATCTCGACTTGAAAGTCGCTGCGGCCCAGATACTCCAGCTCGTACGTGTTGTCGCTCCCGATTACCCAGCGCACCATGTCGCCGGTCCGGTACATCCGCTCCCCCGGCTCGCCGCAGGGGTTGGCGACGAACCGTCCCGCGGTCGTCGCGGAGTGGTTGAAATAGCCGCGGGCCAGTGCGGGACCGGCCACATACAGTTCACCGGCGACGCCGATCGGCACCGGACGCAGCCAGGTGTCGAGCACCATGGCCGCGGCCCCACGGATCGGCCCGCCGATAGTGATCGGATCGTCCGCTTCGAGTTCGCCGCGACAGGTTGCCCAGATGCTGAACTCCGCCGGACCATACAGGTTCACCATCCGCCGCCCGCCCGACCACTGCTCGATCAGCTTCGGTGTCGCGGCCTCACCCTCGACAGCAAGCACTCGCAAGCGATCGAGGCCCGCGGATTCCATCGTGGCCAGCACCGACGGCGTGATCGCCACGTGAGTGACCCGTTCGGTGCGCAGCAGGCGAGTCAGGTCGGCGCCACCGCAGACATCCGGTGGCGAGATCACGAGCCTGCCGCCCACGCTCAGCGCGGCGAGCAGCTCGAACACCGACGCGTCGAAGCTCGGGGAGGCTACCTGCAACACGCTGGCGGTCGAATCCAGATCCAATGAATTCTTCAGGTCCGCAACCAGATTCGCCATGCCGCGATGACCGAGCAGCACCGCTTTCGGTGTGCCGGTGGATCCCGAGGTGTAGATCAGGTAGGCCGCCTGATCGATGTCGATGGGACCGCGACGCTCCTCGTCGGTGATCGGCGCGTCGGCGACCTTCTCGACCCGGCGGATCGTCTCGAGATCGTCCAGCAGCAGCCAGTCGATGGTGCTGGGCAGCGCCTCGCGGGCCGCGGTCATTGTCAGGCCGATCGGCGCCTTCGAGTCGGCGAGCATGTGCTCGATCCGCGCGATCGGATTGCGGGGATCCAGCGGCACGAAAGCCGCCCCTGTCTTGGCCACCGCCCACACCGCCACCACCGACTCCAGCGATCGACCGAGGGCGAGCGCGACGCACATCTCCCGCCGGACACCTCGGCGCAGCAACACCCGGGCGAGGCGGTTGGACCAGGCGTCGAGCTCCTCGTAGGACATCGTGAGCTCGCCCGCGCTCACCGCGATGGCGCCGGGATCGATCTGCGCTCCGGCGTAGAGGATCTCGGGAAGAGTCCGCGGCGGCACCGACTCCGCGCCACGAACCGGAAGCAGCTCGGCGCGTTCGACGTCGTCGCAGTACTGGAGCTGGGACACCAGGGCATGCGGGTTGTTCGCGAGCTGGGTCAGCAACTGGACCAAGCGATCCAGCAGCGGTCGCATCGCCTCCGGCGCGACCTGGTCGGCCGCGAACTTCAGGGTGATGCGCAGCGTGTTGTGCCCATCGCTGCCGCGGAGTGGAACAACCACGAGATTCAACGGATACGGCGTCGCGTCGGTGCCCTCGACGTCCAGCACACGCATGCCCGCGATGTCCGTTGCTGCCGCCAAAGCCTCACGGTCAATCGGGTAGGACTCGAAAACGGTGAGGGTGTCGAACAATTCGGCGAGGCCCACAGCCTTGTGGATCGCAGCAAGGCCGACGTGCTGGTGGTCCATCAGCCGCGCCTGCTCGCTCTGCAGGCGGGCCAGCAGGTCGGCCGCTGTCTCCGAGGGATCGAGCCGCACTCGCACCGGCAGCGTGTCGATGAAGAGCCCGACCATCTCCTCGACACCGGCCAGTTCCGGTGGCCTGCCGGACACCGTTGCGCCGAACACCACATCGGTTCGGCCCGTCAGTACGGCCAGCAGCATCGCCCAGCTCGCCTGCATCATCGTGTTCACCGTGGTGCCGGAACTGCGGGCGGTCGTTTCCAGCTGGTCGACCGTGTCCCGGACCAGGTCGACGGAAACCGTCCCGGCCTCGGTCGTTTCGATACCGGCCAGTGCCGGGACGGCCCGTGTCGGGGTATCGATGCCCGCGAGGCATTGCTTCCATACCGTGGTCGACGCGGCGTGGTCCTGCTCGCGCAGCCACGAAAGAAGCTCGCGGTAGGAGTGCGCGGGCGATAGCGCGGACGCGTCGCCCGTGGCGTACAGCGTCAGAAACTCGCGCACGAGCAGCGAGGTCGACCAGCCGTCCAGCACGAGGTGATGGTTGGTCAGCACGAACCGGTAGTGGTTGGGGCCGCTGCGTATGAGTGTGCAGCGCATCAGCGGCGGACGAGTCAGCTCGAATCGGGTTCTTGCGTCCAGGGCGATCACTCGATCGAGCTCCCGCTCCCGTTCCTCGGGATCGGCGACTCCGCTCAGGTCGACCTCCCGCCAGCGGATGTCGGCGTCCGACAGCACGATTTGGCGAGGCCCGTCGTCGGTCGCCACGAACGCGGCCCGCAGGATGTCGTGCCGTGCCACCACCGCCTCCGCGGCAGCGCGCAGTCGCGCGTCGTCGATCGTGCCCGCCAGCGTGAACACCGATTGCACTGTGTAGCCGTCGGCGGCATCAGGGTCGTAGATCGCATGGAAAGAACAGGCCGGACTGGAGCGGTGAAAGCGGCCATATGTCGACCAGATTCGGATAGTCGTGCTCCCAAGCCTCGATCTGCGGCTGGGTGACCGCGACGAGGTCGAAGTCGCAGGGCGCGTGCCCGCCCGCTCCCGCGGTCGTGGCATGGTCGACGAGCGCCCGCAGTGCGTGCGCCCAGAGACCGGCGAGTTCGCCGACCTCGGCCGCATCGAGCAGCCGAGAAGCGTAGGCCCAGGCCGCTTCCAAGCCATTCTCGGTCAGCACGGCGTTGAGATCGATGACCGCGGCCAACGGCGCTCGGTCGTCCTGCGTTGCCGCGAAGCGTTGCGGCAGCCAGGCTCCGGTCTCGCCGCCGGTCGGCGCTCGGCCGAGATAGTTGAAGCTCAGCTGCGGTGTCGGCGCATCCGCGAACGGATCGGTGGTGCCGGCGTTCGGATAGCGAAGCATGCCGAAACCGATTCCCTTGTCGGGCATCGCGCGCAGCTGCTGCTTCGTAGTCTTGATCGCGGCGCCCGCCGCGGGGCCGCCGTCGAACGCGTCACCGAGATCGATGCCCGTCAGGTCGATGGCCACCGGATGCACCGCGGTGAACCAGCCCAGCGTGCGCGCGATATCGGCGCCGGGCAGGATGGCCTCCTCGCGACCATGGCCCTCCAGCGTGAAGAGTGAGGACCTTCGACCGCGCCAACGGCTCACCGCCATCGCGAACGCGGTCAGCAGGACATCATCAGCGCCACAATGGAATCGGTCGGGCACCGTGGTGAGCACTGCGTGCGCGACGTCGGGGGCGATAGCGGTCCGGTAGATCGCCCTCGTGGCGGCGACATCGACGGCCGGATCCAAGGTGCCCGTGCCGATCGGCGGGTCGGGTGTGGCCAGGATGCGTTGCCAGACCTGCAGTTCGACATTTCGGTCAGTCGCGTGCTCGAACTGTCCACGCGCCCAACGTCGGAACGATGTGCCGACCGGAGCGAGGGCGCCGCCAGAGGCGGCGGTCGCCAGATCTTGCAGCAGGATCCGCCACGAGACGGCGTCGGTCACGAGGTGGTGCAGCACGATCCAGCACAGTGGAGCAGCGTCGGCGCGCTCGATCAGCACGAAGCGCGCGACGATTCCCGCCTCCGGGTCGAGTTGGTCTGCGGCACGTTGCAATTCGAATTCGCCGCTCTGGTCCCGATCGGGGCGCGCGGTCACGACGTCCACCAGAGTGCCTGCCACGACCGAACCCTGGCGGGCGACGTTCCATTCCCAGCCGTGATCGGTGCTTCGCAACGAACAGCGCAGCAGATCGTGATGGTCGAGGAGCGCTTGGACGGCAGCGATCAGCCGAGCGCCGTCGACGCCGGCCGGAAGACCGATCAAGACGGCCTGGCCGAACCGGCGCCAGGTATCTCCTTGGTCCAGCATCGCGCGCACGATCGGCGTGAGTTCGACGGCGCCCACTCCCCCGCCGGGTAACTCGTGCACAACTTCGGCGCGCGCCTCGGTGGCCACCGCCGCCAGCCCGGCAACGGTTTTGCGTTCGAATACCTCGCGTGCGCTGAAGCCGATCCCGGCGTTCTTCGCCCTGGAGACCAGTTGAATGGAGGAAATGCTGTCGCCGCCGAGCGCGAAGAAGCTCTCCTCGACGCCCACCGAATCCAGCCCGAGAACTTCGGCGAACAACGCGGCCAGCGCCTCCTCGCGCGGGGTCGATGGTGGTCGGCTCATGAGTGCGTGGGAAGCGAAATCGGGTTCGGGCAGCGCCGTACGATCGATCTTGCCCAGCGGTGTCAGCGGAACGCTCTCCAGAGGCATGATCGCGGCGGGCACCATGTACGCCGGAAGCGATTCGCCAGCAGCCGCTTTCAGTGCTTCTACGCTCACCTCGATGCCCGGTTCGGGCAGCACATAGGAGACCAGGACAGTGGTGCCCGAATCGGTATCGATCCCGAGGGTGATCGCGAAGTCGATGTCCGGGTGCCGTTGCAGGACGGCGTCGATCTCGCCGAGCTCGACCCGGAAGCCGCGCACCTTCACCTGGAAGTCGTTGCGGCCTTGATAGTCCAGCTCCAACGTACCGGAACTCTTGGTCCAGCGCGCCAGATCCCCGGTGCGGTACATCCGCTCGCCGCACGCGTACGGGTTCGCGACGAATCGGCCCGCGGTGAGGCCCGTGCGCCGGTGATAGCCGCGCGCTACTCCCCCACCCGCGAGGTACAGCTCACCGATCGTGCCCGGAGCGACCGGTCGCAACCATGAATCGAGCAGGACTGCGGAGACACCGCGGATGGGGCCACCGATCGTGACCGGCGCAGCGGGTGTCAACGCGTCGCTCAACGTCGCCGTGACGGTGGTTTCGGTGGGTCCGTACCCGTTGAGGACAGCATGGCCGGACCACCTGGCCGCCAGTTCGGCAGGGCAGGCGTCGCCACCGACGATGACAGTGCGCAGGCCGGGCAGCGTCGCCGGGTCGAGGGACCCCACCACTGCCGACGTGGCATCCAGATGGGAAACACCTTGCACGCGAAGACTGTCCGCCATCTCCTCGCCGGCGTACGCCGACGGCGGGACAACGGAGAGCATCGCTCCGGCGGCGAAGGTCACCAGGATCTCCTCGACCGAGAGGTCGAAACTCGACGAAACCGCATGTGCCATGACGGAATCGGCACCGACACCGAAGGCATGCGCCAAACTCGCGACCATGTTCGCCAAACCCCGATGGGTGACCAGCACGCCTTTGGGCGATCCGGTCGATCCCGAGGTGTAGATGATGTACGCGACCTGATCCAGGTGCACCGGGGCATGCCGCACACTGTCATCCACCGCTGCCGAGTCCTGCTCGGCGATCCGCCGACCGGTCCTGTCCTCATCGAGAACCAGCCAGTTCACCCTGTCCGGCAACAGGCTTCGCGCGGTCGATACGGTAATCCCGGCGACGACTCCACTGTCGTCGATCATGTACGCGATCCGGTCGGCAGGGTAGTCCGGGTCGATCGGCACGAAGGCGGCACCGGTCTTGGCCACCGCGAGCATCCCGAGCACCGAATCGATCGAACGCGGAATCGATATCGCCACACTGGATTCCGGGCCCGCACCCGAGGCGATCGCTACGCGCGCAAGCCGATTGGTGTATTCGTCGACCTGGCGGTAGGTCAGACAGGCGGCACCGTCGCGAACAGCGATCCCATCAGGGTTGATTTCCGCACCCGCGGAGAGTATTTCGGGGAGCGTACGAGGCGTGACGCTCGCCGGTCCTCGTGCCGGTGCCAGCTCGGCAAGCTCGTCATCGGATACGACAGGCACCGTGGACAGGGCCGCGTCCGGGCCTGCGGCGAGAAGTTTCCGCAGGAACCGCAGGAATCGGCTGTGGTGGGTGACCAATTCGGTGTCGCTGTAGAGGTTCGCATTGCCCTGGAAGTCGATGTGGGTGCTCTCGCCGCCCACACCGGGATACAGATTGAGGTACAGGTCCTCGATCGGCCCGGGGGTCAGCACATGCACTCGTCCGGTGACCGGGCCGAGCTGAACCCTGGTGTCCAGCATCATCAAGTTCACGGAGGGGCCGAATGTCGCGACCTCGTCCATCGGCCAGCCGAGGTCACGGAAGATGTCCTCCTGACGGTAACGCTGCCGCCGCAGCGCACCGGTCAGCTCGCCCTGCGCGGCGCTGATCAGCTCACCGACGGTCATGGTCGGAGCCACCCGGAGTCGCACCGGGACGACGTTGGCGATCATGCCGCCGGAACGTCGCATGGCTGCCGTCGTGCGCGCCGAGACCGGCAGACTCAACACCACCTCCGGCGCACCGGTCGTCGCGGCGAGATAGGCGCCGAACGCCGCGACCACCGTGGGTGCCACACCGGACGCCGCCGCCGTGGCGACCGTCTCCAGCAATTCCGCTGTTTCCTGCGCCAGCACGCCCTCGACGCGCCGCGGGTGGGCGTCGATGTCGGCGGTGCGGCCGGCGAGACTCACCGGGTCGGCCATCCCGTCGAGGTGCCGCAGCCAGTATTCCCGGTCGGCCGCGAAACGGTTTGAGCTGCGGTACGCCAGATCGGCGGCGACGATCTTCCTGAGGTCCTCAGCTCGGGAGGCGGGCGGCGGCCTTCCCTCGATCGCCGCGGTGTAGAGCTCGCCGGTACGCCGGGCCATCACCGAGACACCCATGCCGTCGAGCGCGATGTGATGCATCCGCCAGTAGGAGAACCAGTGGTCGTCGGCGATCCGCAGCATGACCGCACAGGCCAACCGATCGTTCAGCAGATCGAGAGGTGCCGAGTATTCGTCGCGCATCCAGGCGTGTGCGGCTGCCACCGGATCACGTTCATGGCGGAAGTCGACGATGCGCGCACTGTCGTCCAGGGTGGTGTCGACGCACTGAAGTGGATACCCGTCGCTTTCGATCAAGCGCAGATAGCCGGTGCCGAACTCGCGCCCGGCCTGACGCGCCGCCGGCGCCAGCCGGTCGACATCGATCGGCCCGGCCAGGTCGACATACTGGGCGATGGAGATCGGGATGTCGCCCGCGATGTGCTGGGCGAACCAGATTCCGCGCTGCGCCGCCGACAGCGGGAACGCGCCATCCGCTCCGGCCGTCATGGGCACACCACCGCGCTGCCATCGGCCGCCGCGAGCGGCTTCGAAAGCAGCATGCGGAGGTTCTCGGTGAGCGACTCGATCAGCGTGTGCATATCGTGTCCCCTGAGGCCACCACGGCGTCCGGCAGGACTTCCACGATAACTCCGAAGCGCTCGCCGGCGTAGTTGCGAATCTCTTTCACCAGGCCACCGAGCGAATCGATGAGGCCTGCGACTCACGTCATACGCGGTGTGGCCAGTGTCAGTTTTCTAGCGCTGCTAGGTGTGCGGCGGTTCTTGCTGGACGCCCCCGATCCATCCGCGATCGATCAGGCAAGCAGTCCTGCACAAATCGCCCTGATCGTAAGCATTTCCTCGACCCTTGCCGGGGCCGATGATCGTGAACCGGGACCGGCGGGTGAAAACAACAGCTGCGCATCCTCGAGGACGAATGCCAATAGCCGGGTCGGATCGCGCTGAGCGGTTCGAAGGTCGTCGTCCTGGCGGCGAGCGCCGCGGCGACGGTGAATGTGTCGGGGCGACCCCAACCGGTGCCGAGCAATGCACCCTTCCAGCCGTGATCCTCGAGCGCCTTCGCATGGTCGGTCAGCGTCGCCAGGCTGTTGTGGTCGGCCCTGGTCGGTATCGCTTCCCAATACGGATCCAGCCGCTCATATCTCCCCCGCGGTCGGTTGGGTCATCGTGGGCGTCGGTACCTTCGTCCACTTGGCGCAAAGTGCCCTGCTGGCATCCGAATCGGGAATAGAGCATGCTCCGCCGGAGCCTCGAGCCGCGCACAGTTGGCGGTTTCCCACAAGAGGTGAAGTAGTGGCTGCAATTCTTGCCGCATCTGCGGCGATATTTGTCGGTTCGGCTGAGACGTAGGTAGCCGAGTCGGAATCGCTACCCGTCGGCCGGAAGCCGGTCGCGCGTCAGGTGACGACCGACGATGCCAGAACTTGCACGAACGCGTGGATCCCCGCCAGTGTGTGCGCGGGCATCATGATGTCGCAGAACGGTAGGGCCGCCGCCATCGCACCGGTGGCGGGCTGGAATCGGGGTTCGCCCGCACGGGGATTGAGCCAGATGACGCGCCAAGCCCGGCGGCGGACGCGGGCCATCGCGCGGGCGAGGACATCGGGGGTGTCGCTGTCCCAGCCGTCCGATGCGATGACGACGACGGCGCCGCGCACCGCGTTGCCGGACGGGGTTGTGAGCAGCGCGGTGAGGGATCGCCCGATGTGCGTGCCGCCGTAGCGGTCGGCGACCTTCTCGTTGGCCCTGGCTACCGCGATATCCGGGGAACGGTGCGCCAGTACCGAAGTCAGCCTGGTCAGCGAGGTCGAGAAGGCGAAAACCTCCGGTCGGCCGGGCGAACGGTGCTGCATCGCGGCCCGCATCAGGTGCAGGTAGATCGTCGAGTACGGCTGCATCGAGCGGCTGACGTCGCAGATCATGACGATTCGGCGCGGTCGGCGCCGGGGACGAGTGCGAACCAGGACCGCAGGCTCCCAGCCCGTGCGGCGGGAGTTGTGCATCGTCGCCCGGAAGTCGATCCGCTTGCCGTGCGAATGGTTTTCGTAGCGCCTGCTGTTGCGCTGCGGCCACAGCGCCGACGTCTGCTCCAGCCAGGCGCCGACTGTCCGCAGGTCGTCCGGATCGAAGCGAGCGAACGGTTCTTGTCCCCGTGCCGCGAACCGGCTCGGCAGCACGTCCGGGAGCGCCACGCTCTTGTCGGTGGATCGGTCGGAGCCGGTTGCCGATTGCAGTGTCGCCCACGGGACTTCACCACCGTCTCGAGACTGACCCTGACCGCCGGTGCCCGGCGTCGACGCGCGTTCGGTGGGCAGCCCGTGCGTCCGGCTCGGCGGGTCCACACCCGGCGTCGCGTCGGCGAACACCGTCGCGAAGACCGCGTCGAAGGCGGCGAGATCTTGCATGCGATCGACGAGCGTGAGTCGCATGGCCCAGTAGAGCTCGGTGCGTGACCGCGGCGCCATGCGCCGCAAAGCTTGTACGAACAGGGCGGGTCCGCTCGGCGCCACGGCGACGCCACCGCGCCGCAGCCGTGCGACCACCGCGACGGCGAATGCGGCCAGATCGACGCCGCGCAGCAGCACCGTTCCCCTCATCACCGCTCGCGCATCCGCCTGCGTACCAGAATGATTGCGAGCACGGCCGCGAGCACGAAGGCGATCGCGGGGCCATACCTTTTGATCATCGCGGGCCCCACGAGATCGACGAGGTCGAGCGGCGCGGGCTCGGATTGGGCAACGGGTTGCACCGCTCGGCTGTCCGGCCCGGCCACCGGCTGCGCGGCGGCCGAATCCCCTTCTGCGAGTTTCGCTTCCAGAGACGTGACGAATTGACTGATCATCTTCTCGGACACCTGCTGCAGCATCCCGCTGCCGAACTGGGCGAGCTTGCCGACGATCTTGAGGTCGGTGTCCACGATGACCCGGGTCCGATCGCCTTCCTCGCGCAGTTGGGTGGTGATGGTCGCCGCCGCGTTTCCGGATCCGCGGGTGTCCCGGCCGCGGCCGTCGATGACGGCGCGATGGTCGTGTTCGTCGCGCTCGACGAAGTTCGCTTTTCCGGTGAATTCGCTTGTCACCGGGCCGACTTTGACCTTCAGTTTGCCGAGGAAATCGTCTCCCTCCCAGCCGACCATCTGTGCGCCGGGCAGGAGCGGGACCACCTGTTCGAGGTTGGACAGCACCTCCCATGCCTGCTCGACCGGGGCGTTGACGGTGAACTCATTGGCGATCTTCATCGGAGTATCCCTCTCATCCGGTAGCCATGCCTTGGGTGTATTCGACGAATTCCCCGTGCAAGGTGGCACGGTCGTCGGGTGTCTTCGCCAGTGCGCTGAGCGCGGCGACCGCTTCCGGCGCGGTCAGATCGGCGACGTCGAGCGTCGCCAACGCGGCGATCCAGTCGATGGTCTCGGCGACGCCGGGCGGTTTGTCGAGATCCAGATCGCGGGCGCGGCCGACGAATCGGGTGGCGTGCTCGATCAGCACATCGGTTGCCCCGGGCACGGTGCGTCGCACGATCGCGACCGCGCGGGCCGGATCCGGGTAGTCGATCCAGTGGTAGAGGCAACGCCGCCGCAACGCGTCGTGCAGGTCGCGACTGCGATTCGAGGTCAGCACCGTGAGCGGCGGGTGCTCGGCGACGAAAGTCCCGAGTTCGGGAACCGTCACCGTGGCCTCACCGAGGAATTCGAGCAGCAGTGCCTCGAATTCGTCGTCGGCACGATCGATTTCGTCGACGAGCAGCACCGGGGGCGTCGGACCGCGATATCGCACACAGCGCAGGATGGGGCGGTCGACCAGGTAGGCCTCGGTGAACAGGTCCGCCTCGGTGAGGTCGGCGCCGCGCGCCTCGGCGAGCCGGATGCTGAGCAGCTGACGTTGGTAGTTCCAGTCGTACAGCGCTTCGCTCACGGTGAGGCCCTCGTAGCATTGCAGGCGGATCAGCGGTGCATCCAGCACCGTGGCCAGGGTCTTCGCCGCCGTCGTCTTGCCCACTCCGGGTTCGCCTTCCAGCAGCAGCGGCCGACCCAACGTGGTGGCCAGATAGAAGGCGGCGGCGGTCCCGGTATCGAGCAGGTAGTCGTCGGCGTCGAATCGCCGGACCACCTCCTCGACATCGTCGAACGGCGCGATCATGGCAACGTCGAGGCGCGCAGGCGCTCGTAGTCGTCCCAGGTGTCGACGTCCAAGGGCGCCGGTGCGTCGACGTCGAGTCGCGACACCGCGACGCGGCCGGACTCGATGAGCTTCCACACGGCCTTGTCGCCGTGCAACCGGGCCAGCTCGCCGAATGTGCTGCGGTTCAGCCAGAACGGATGCCCGACACCGTCGCGGTAGCGGCAGACGGTGATCGGAGCGGCGGTTGTCCCCTCGGCGACCAGCCGGTCGACGGTTGCCGCCGACAGTCCCGGTTGGTCACCGAGCATCAGTACTATTCCGGCGGCCCGCGGATGCACCGCGCTCAGGGCCGAACGCAACGACGACGAACAGCCCGAACCGAAGTCGTCGGCCATGACCACCTCCACCCCGGTGAGGTCGACCTGCCTGCGCACCGCTTCCGCGGCGCCCCCGAGCGTGACGATGATCTGATCGAGGGCGCAGGATCGAACCACGTCGAGGGTGGCGCCGAGAACCGTCGTATCTCGGTACGGCAGTATCTGTTTCGCGGTGCCGAGACGCCGCGAGGATCCCGCGGCGAGTACGACTCCGGTGACGAACCCGATGGTCATGAGCCCGCCTTCGCCGCCGCGAAGGAATTGCGGCAGCTGGAGCCGCAGAACCAGTAGTCGACATCGTCGACGGTGAGGTGTGGTGTGTCCGGCCCGACCGTCACGGTCATACCGCACACCGGATCGAGCGCCTCGAAGACAACGCTCGCCGGGCGGGCCGGGACGGCCAAGCCACCCTTGCGGATCGCCTGGATCACTTCCGCGACAATCGAGACGGCGATCTCCGCGGACGTCTTGGCGCCGATCGGCAATCCCACCGGGGTGTGCACGCGAGCCCGCTCGGCGTCGGTCAATTCGAGTTCGTCGAGAATCGACGCGCCCCGAATCCTGCTGGCAACCAACCCGATATACCCCACGCCCGCATCGAGCGCGACGCGGATCATCTCGGCTTCCGGGCCGCCATGGCTGGCGATCACCATCGCCGTCGTGTCGGACGGTGACTCCAGCGGGTCGGCTCCGGCTACACTGCGCCGCACCGTGAATCCCACCAGTTCGCACAAGTCGGCCAGGGCGTCCGCGATAGGCGTCGCGCCGCAGATGTGCACCAGCGGCGGCGGGATCTGCGGCTCGAGGAAGATCTCCAGCGCGCCGCCGGACAGACAGGGATTCACCACCACCGCCGCGCCGGGCGCCTCGGGAAAGTGCAGATCGCCGTCGGGTAGCACACGCAGCAGCACGCTCTCGTTCGATTGCAGGGCGCCCAGCGCCGCCTTGCGGACCGAGTTCTGCGCGCACTGGCCGCCGACGAATCCTTCGATCGTCCCGTCCTGCAAGAGAATCGCCTCGTCCCCGGCGTGCGCCGAGGTCGGCTGCTGCGCGCGTACGACGGTCGCGTGCACGAACGGCGTCCTGGTGCGGACCAGCTGCTGTGCACGCTCGGTCATCTTCATCGATGATCCCATCGCTCGCACCTGCTCAGATGGGTGGTGTGGCCCGCCCCTGCATCGCTTCCCAGACCCGCGACGGCGTCAGCGGCATGTCGGCGTGCCGAACTCCGAACGGCGCCAACGCATCCACCACCGCATTGACGACGGCAGGCGGTGATCCGACCGTGGCCGATTCACCGATGCCTTTCGCGCCGATCGGGTGGTGCGGCGACGGGGTGACCGTGTACCCGGTCTCGAAGTGCGGAACCTCGAGTGCCGTCGGGATGAGGTAGTCCATCAGGGATCCGCCGAGGCAGTTGCCGTCCTCGTCGAAGGCCATGATCTCCATCAGGGCCATGCCGATGCCGTCGGTGAGACCGCCGTGCACCTGGCCCTCGATGATCATCGGATTGATCCGGGTGCCGCAGTCGTCGACCGCCAGGAAGCGCCGGACCTTGACCACGGCCGTCCCCGGGTCGATGTCGACGACGCAGAAGTACGCACCATACGGGTAGGTGAGATTCTCCGGGTTGTAACAGATCTGCGCGTCGAGTCCGCCCTCGATGCCCTCGGGCAGGTCACCGGTGCCGTGTGCGCGCATCGCGATCTGCTGGATCGTCACGGCCGCGGACGGATCGCCCTTGACGTGGAACGAGCCCTTCTCCCACTCGAGGTCGGCGACGGAGACCTCGAGCATGCCGGAGGCGATGATCCGCGCCTTGTCGCGCACCTTCCGCGCCACCAGTGCGGCAGCGGCGCCCGAGACCGGTGTCGACCGGGTGCCGTAGGTGCCGAGACCGAACGGAGTCTGATCGGTGTCGCCGTGCACGACGTCGATGTCGTCCGGCGGTATGCCGAGTTCCTCGGCGACGATCTGGGCGAACGTCGTCTCGTGCCCTTGCCCCTGGGTCTGAACCGAGATGCGCACCACGGCCTTGCCGGTCGGATGGACACGCAGCTCGCACCCGTCGGCCATGCCGAGTCCGAGGATGTCCATATCCTTGCGCGGACCCGCGCCGACCGCCTCGGTGAAGAAGGACATCCCGATGCCCATCAACTCGCCGCGGGCGCGCTTGTCCTGCTGCTCTTTTCGCAAGGCGTCGTAGCCGATCATGTCCATCGCCAGGCGCATGGTCTTCTCGTAGTCGCCGGAGTCGTAGACCCAGCCGGTCTTGCTCGTGTACGGGAACTGTTCGGGGCGAAGCAGATTCCGCAGCCGTAGCTCGGCGGGATCCACCTTCAGTTCGTAGGCGAGGCAATCCACCAACCGCTCGACGAAGTACACGGCCTCGGTGATCCGGAACGAGCACGCGTAGGCTACGCCGCCGGGGGCCTTGTTCGTGTAGACCGCGGTCATCTTGCAGTAGGCGGCCTCGATGTCGTAGCTACCGGTGAAGACTCCGAAGAAGCCTGCCGGATACTTCAACGGTGCGGCCTGGCCATTGAAGGCGCCGTGATCGGCGAGCACGGTCGACCGGATGGCCAGGATCTTGCCGTCGGCGTCGGCGGCGATCTCACCGACCATGATGTAGTCGCGCGCGAACCCGGTGCTGGTGAGATTCTCGCTGCGATCCTCCATCCACTTCACCGGTTTGCCCAGCAACAACGACCCGACGATGGCACAGACGTATCCCGGATAGATGGGCACCTTGTTGCCGAACCCGCCGCCGATATCGGGTGAGACCACCCGGATCTTGTGCTCGGGCAGTCCTGCCACCAACGCGTAGAGCGTGCGGTGGGCATGCGGCGCCTGGCTCGTCGACCACAGCGTGAGCTTCCCCGTCACGGGATCGAGATCCGCGACGGCGCCGCAGGTCTCCATCGGGGCGGGATGCACTCGCGGATAGACCATCTCCTGCTTGACGACGACGTCGGCGCGCGCGAACACCGCCTCGGTCGCGGCGGCGTCGCCGGTCTCCCATTCGAAGCACTGGTTGTCCCGCTTGCCCTCGAGATCATCGCGGATCACCGGCATGTCGGGCGCCAGCGCGGTCCGGGCGTCGATCACCGGATCGAGCATCTCGTACTCGACGTTGATCAGCTCCAACGCATCACGCGCGGAGTAGCGATCCTCGGCGACGACGAAGGCCACCTCCTGCCCCTGGAACCGGACCTTGTCCGTCGCCAGCACCGCCTGCACATCGTTGGACAGCGTCGGCATCCAGGCCAGTCCCTTCGCCGCGAGATCTGCGCCGGTGACGACCGCCTTGACCTTCGGATGCGCCTGTGCCGCGGAGACATCGATGCTCACGATCCGCGCGTGCGCGAACGGCGAACGCAGCATCGCCATGTGCAGCATGCCGGGCAGCTGCACGTCGTCGACGTAGTTGCCGCGTCCGCGAATGAACCGCGGATCCTCTTTCCGGAGCATCCTGCCGTGACCGCAGGGCTTGTGGTCGTTGTCGACCCGGTCTTCGGGCCGGGACTCGACGGCGGTCATGATGTGCTCCCCACCGGCGTCGGGCTGGCAGCGGGTTCGGGCTCCGCCGCTTCGCCGCGTTGCTTCGCCGCGGCCCACTGGATCGACCGCACGATGGTGGTATATCCGGTGCAGCGGCAGATCTGGCCCGAGATCGCCTCCCGGATGGTCTGCTCGTCGGGATTCGGGTTGCGGTCGAGCAGCGCGCGGGCGGTGATCATCATTCCGGGCGTGCAGAATCCGCACTGCAACCCGTGGCACTGCATGAAGCCCTCCTGCACGGGATCGAGCTTGCCGTCCACTTCGAGTCCCTCGACGGTGCGCACCGAATGGCCGCCGGCCATCACGGCCAGCATCGTGCACGACTTCACCGGTTCGCCGTCGACCTCCACCACGCAGGTGCCGCAGTTGCTGGTGTCGCAGCCCCAGTGGGTTCCGGTGAGCCGCAATTGATCTCGCAGGAAGTGCACGAGCAGGGTACGCGGCTCGACTTCCGCGGTGACCGGCTCGCCGTTGACGGTCATGGTGACCTGCATGGCTAATTCCCTTTCAGGGCAGATTCGTTCAGTACGCGCTCGACCGACGTGCGCAGCGCGCGAATCGTCAGTTCGGACGCGAGATGGAGCTTGTAGTCCGCGCTACCGCGCGCATCGGAGACAGGTGAGCACGCTGCGCTCACCTGGCGGCCCGCCTCCGCGAAGACCTCTTCGGTGTGCGGCTGACCGACGAGCGCGTCCGCCGCGGCGGTGACCGCCGACGGATCGGGGTTGACCGCCGTCAGACCGATTCGCGCGGCCGCTATCGTCCCGCCGTGCACTGTCACGGTCGCGCCTGCCGCCGCGATCGCCCAGTCGCCGACCCGCCGCTCCACCTTCGCGTAGGCGCTCGAGGTCCGATGCCGCAAGGGAATTCGGAGCTCGATCAGAAGTTCGTTGCGCGACATGGCGGTTTCGTACGGACCGACCAGGAAGTCGTCCATCGCGATCTCCCGTTCGCCGGACGGTCCGCGCACCAGACAGGTGGCGCCGAGGACCGTGCACACCGTGGTGAGATCTTCGGCGGGATCGGCCTGGCACAGCGAGCCGCCGATCGTGCCGCGGTTGCGCACGACCGGATCGGCGATCACGCGCTCGGCGTCACGGAAGATCGGGCACACCGCGGCGAGGCGGTCCGATTCGAGCAGGTTCCGATGCCGGACCATCGCACCGATGCGCACCAGGGTCGGATCGGTGACGATGTAGCCCAGTTCGGCGGCCAGGTCGTTGATGTCGATGAGATATTCCGGATTGGCCAGCCGCAGCTTCATCATCGGCAGGAGGCTGTGCCCGCCCGCGATGATGCGCGCCTCCTCCCCCAGCCGGTCCAGCAGTCCGATGGCGTGATCCACGCCCGTCGCGCGCTCGTATTCGAATGGCCCAGGGACTTGCATGTGATCTACCTCACATCATTGGGGAGAAACCAAGCCTCTGCCCCGCTGACGCCGCCGTCAAGACCGGATTAAGGAATCACTTAATTCGCTGTTCGCCCCCGTCGTGGTGGATCCTGCCGCCGGTTCGGGTCAGCGAGCGGCCGTGTCCGCCCCAGCGCCGCGCGATGATCTCGGCCGCGATGGACACCGCCGTCTCCTCGGGCGTCCGGCCGCCCAGATCGAGCCCGATCGGGCTGGCGAGCCGGGCGAGCTGCTCGTCGGTGAGGCCTGCCTGGCGCAGCCGAGACAGGCGCTCGTCGTGCGTGCGGCGCGACCCCATGGCGCCGACATAGCCGATCTCCGGCGCGCGCAGCGCCACCTCGAGCAGCGGAACGTCGAACTTGGGATCGTGGGTCAGCACGCAGACGACGGTCTGCGCATCGACCGCGCCCTCCGCGATCTGCGCGGCCAGATAGCGATGCGGCCAGTCGACGACGACCTCGTCGGCGGTCGGGAACCGGGCGGAGGTGGCGAAGACCGGCCGCGCGTCGCACACCGTGACCCGATACCCGAGGAACGATCCCTGCTGGGCGACGGCGGCGGCGAAATCGATGGCCCCGAACACCAGCATCCGCGGCTGCCTGGCATGACTGGCGACGAAAACCGCCATGCCCTCACCGCGGCGCTGCCCGTCCGGGCCGTAGGACAGCACCTCGCTGCGGCCCGTCGCGAGCAGGCCGCGTCCGTCGTCGATCACCGCGTCGTCGGCGCGTGTCGACCCCAACGCGCCGTGCGCGGCGCTCAGCCGGATCAGCAGCCGTCGCCCCACCCTGGCGGTGTCGGGGTGCTCGATGACGGTCGCGATCGCGACCGGACGATCCGCGGCGATATCCGCGGCGACCTCGCCGAGTTCCGGAAACGTCTCCCGCGAGATCGATTCGACGAAGATGTCGATGATGCCGCCGCAGGTGAGGCCGATGGCGAAGGCGTCGTCGTCGGAGAAGCCGAACCGCTGCAGCACCGGGCGACCGGTCCGCATCACGTCGGTGGCGAGTTCGTAGACCGCGCCTTCGACGCAGCCACCGGAAACCGAACCGCCGACCGTCCCGTCCGGCGCGACGACCATGGACGCGCCAGGCGGTCGCGGTGCCGAACGGAAGGTCCGCACGACCGTCGCGACCCCAGCCGTACCCCCGCCCTTCCAGGTTGTCATCAGATCCGTGAGCACGTCCCGCATGATGCGTCCTCCAGGCGCGATGCGACTGTAGGCACTGCGTCCACCACCAAACTAGACTCGGATCGTGACGCCCGCCCAGCTTAGGGCCTACTCGACCGTGGTACGGCTCGGCTCCGTCCATGCGGCGGCCAGAGAGCTGGGGATGTCCGACGCCGGTGTCTCGCTGCACATCGCCCAGCTGCGCAAGGAGCTCGACGACCCGCTGTTCGTCCGCGCGGCGGCGGGGCTGGCCTTCACTCCCGGCGGATTGCGCCTGGCGAGCCGGGCTATCGAGATTCTCGGACTGCAACATCAAACCGCTGTCGAGGTCAGCGAGGCGGCGCACGGCAGGCGGCTGCTCCGCATCGCGGCGTCGAGCGCGTTCGCCGAACACGCCGCGCCCGGCCTCATCGATTTGTTCGCGGCGCGTGCGAAGGATCTGTCCGTCGAGCTGAGTGTGCATCCCACCAGCCAATTCCGCGGTCTGATCGAGACCCGTGCGGTGGACATCGCACTGGGACCGGGGCCGGACGGCGCCGACACGGCCCTCGCCGCCCGGCCGTTCCTGAAGTATCAGATCATTGCGGTCGCGCGCCCGGACACCCCGCTGGCGAGCGCCGCGCCACATCCGGCGCTGCTGCGGGAGCAACAGTGGATGCTGGGCCCCGGCGCGGGCAGTGTCGACGGGCACATCGCGACGATGCTGCGCGAGTTGGCCGTTCCCGAATCACACCAGCGGATCTTCCAGAGCGACGCTGCCGCCCTGGAAGAGGTCCGCCGGGTCGGAGGCATCACCCTGACGATCGGTTTCGCCGTCTCCTCCGACCTCGCGGCCGGTCGGTTGATCCATATCAAGGGACCCAGGCTTCAGGTATCCGACGAATGGTGCGCCACCACATTGCCGCCCGATTCCCGCCAGCCCGCGGCGTCGGAACTGCTGCGGTTCATCACCACCCCTCGATGCATTCAAGCGATGATCCGCGGCTCCGGCGTGGGCGTCACCCGGTTCCGACCGAAAGTGCATGTGACACTGTGGAGTTGAACGAACGAGCCGATCAGGCGGCGCGGAGGAATTGGCCGGTGCGCCGGTCGCCGAGGATCGGGGCAGCCTTTCCGTTGCCGAATACGTAGGCGCCTCCGATGAATACCGCGGTGACGGTGTCGTCGTTGCGGTTCACCATCCGCGCCAGGTTGCCGAAGTACGGTGCCGGATGCTCGGCGTAGGCGTCGAGGCTGCCATCCAGGTGAGCGGGGTCGATGACGACCGCGTCGGCCCGATCGCCGACGCGCAGGTGCCCGGCTTCCAGTCCGTACCAGTCGGCGAGTTCGCCGGTCACTCGGTGCACCGCGTGCTCTACCGTCATGAACGGCCGGCCCGCCAGCTCGGCCTCGTACACCCGGCGCAGCAACCGCAGGCCGAAGTTGTAGAAAGCCATGTTGCGCAGGTGCGCGCCGGCATCCGAGAATCCCAGTTGCACACCAGGATCGGCGGCGAACCGGTCCAGCACGTGGGGACGGTGGTTGGAGATCGTGGTGCGCCAGCGCACCTTGCCACCGTGCTCGACGACCAAGTCCAGGAACGCATCCACCGGATGCACGCCGCCGCGCTCCCTCCCGACCTGCCCGAAGGTCTTGCCGATCACCGCCCGATCGGGGCATTCGACGATCTCGGCGTCGAAGAAGTCGCGATGCCACACCCTCGGCCCATACTTCTTGTCGTAGTCCTTCCGGAACTGCCGTCGGTAACTTTCGCTGCGCATCAGCTGCCCGCGTTCGTCCAGCTGATTCGACAGGTGCAATGCGGCAGCGCCGGACCCGAATTCCTCGAACACGGGCAAGTCGATGCCGTCGGAGTACACCTCGAACGGGACCGGCAGGTGTTGCCAGCGAAAGTCGCCGCCCAGCGCGTTGAGCAACCGCGCGACCACTGGGAAGAGGGTGGCGATCGCGGGAATCGCCTTGATGTCGGCCGCCGAGAGCAGACTCGTCTTCAGCGGCTTGCGCCAGATGCCCAGCGTGGCGGCCGCCATGGAGACCAGGCTCTGCGGTCGGGCCACGTCGGGGCCGCCCTGGAGGGCACGATGGCGTTCGCGCAGGATCGCGTTGAGCCGCTTCCGTTCCTGGCTGGTAGCGAAGGTCGACGGTAGCGTTCGGGACCTGCACAGCTCTCCGTCGAGCTTGTCGAACAGCAACTGCTGGGAGGACATTCCGACGAATCCCGCGTCGAGCGCCTCGACCAGCCTGCGTTCGATCGCCGCCAGTTCGCCGGCCTCGGGCCGCACGTCGTGGCGGGTGGCGCGGTCGAGCCCGAGTTCGGCAGCCCGGATGTCCGAATGTCCCAGGAAGCTGGCAATATTCGCGCCCAGCGGCAACCGCTCCAGCGCCTCGACGTATTCCTGGGCGCTGCGCCAGGTCTTGTGATCGGCCACGGCCTCGATGACGTACGGGCGCGGAATAGCTTCTACCCGGCCGAACAGATCGCCTGCCGTCTCCGGGTCGACATGCACCGCCGACAGTGAGCAGGAGCCGAGCAGAACGGTGGTGACACCGTGTCGCACCGACTCCGACAGCGCCGGGTCCAGGAGCACCTCCACGTCGTAGTGGGTGTGGATGTCGACCATGCCGGGGATCACCCACTTGTCGTTGGCGTCCACGACGGTGCCACACCCGGTTTCGTCGAGCGGCTCGGCCGAGACGATCGCCACCCGCCCGTCGCGGATGCCGATGTGACGAATCGCCGAGGGTGCGCCGGTTCCGTCGAACCAGCGGCCACCTTTGATGATGCCGTCGTACATGGGATTTCTCCTTACTCCCCTCGGTCACAGCCTGCGGTCACCGCGCTGGCCACGCCGCGAATCGGTATCTCGCCCCGGGCGAGGCGGCCGGTTGTCTTGCGCGGCAGCGGTTTCACTGTGATTGCCCGGCATGCGGGGGTCACTCTCCTGTAGGGCTGACGGTCGACGAGGACCGGGCCGGGCGTGATGTGGCACACGCTAGCACTGGCTTGACACTGTGTCTAGTGAGTGACTACTTGTCTAGCGTGTGGCGGCGTCCCTGGAGAACGAGTCCGCCGCCGCTCACTGCCCGCCCGGGCAGAAGCGGTTGACCCGTGCACGCATCGCGAAGGCGGCGCGCCAACTGTTCGTCCTGGCGTTCGGTGTCGGGCGGGGAATGATTCGAAGGAGAACTCGTGCGACAGAGCCGGACATCGGGTGGGCTCTGTCGCGACGACCGATCGGGCTTGCGCGGCTGGATGCCGTCCAGCTGTGCGTCAGGCGTACGGCGCGTAGCCTTCCGTGCGGATGAGGACGTAGCCCGCACTGTAGGCAGAGTCGATGGTGGTCTGATCGACGGCGAGGACGTTGTCCTGGCGCGCTTCGCTCCAGAACAGGTAGAGCGGGCGGGTGCCGGGCGCCTGGGCGGTGTGGACGTATCCCTGGACGCCGATGTAGGTGTAGCCGGCGCTGTAGGCGGAGTCGATTCCCACCGGTGTCGCTGTGCTGAAGTTGTCCTGGCGGGCGTTGTTCCAGAACAGATGCAGCGGCACGGTGCCCGGCTGCTGGGTCTCGTAGACGAACGCCTCCTTGCGGATGGGCAGGTAGGCGGCCGCCACGGCGCTGTTCTCGTCGTTGAGGTTGCCGGTGGTGAAATTGTCGCCGCGGTCCGGATTCCACCAGGTGTAGAGCGGGTACAGGACCGGTACGTCCGCATGCGCGGTGGGTGTGGCAGCGATGATCGCGCCTGCGAATCCGGCAGCGGCGAGCAGCGCAGCTACCCACCCCTTGCCCCGCTGGCGACGGAAACGTGCGTTTTCGGACATGAGACACCCTCCGTGGTAGTGGCCGACCCGCCTCTGCTTCGAAAGTGTTTGTCGGCCAACTGCTTACATGCAGATCAACGGTAGATTTCACGCCGCATCGGCTGCCATACGCAGAACCTCGTATGGCGGTCCGGTCTTTCGGCTGATATGCGGAATCCGTTGGGGCACAATGCTGGAGTGCAGGGTTTGCCAGGGGGCGACGCCAAGAGGATCCACGATCTCGCGCTCGAGATCATCACCGAGAAGCAGCCGGTGCGGGTGTGGCCGCTGCTGATGGCGAGGTTGACCGCCGACCTACCGTGTGACCTGGCCGTCCTGATCGACCTCGACTGGAACGCGGGCACCGGCCACGCGCTGACCGGGTCCCCCGACTGGTTGCACGAGGCCCCGCTGGACGCACTCATCCACGCGCACATGCGATCCCATCCCCTGCTGCGGCACTACGCGCACTCCCGGGACAAGACACCGCTGACCATGGACGAGGTCGCCGACGACCGCTGGTGGAAAGGCGAAGCCTACCGAGCGGGCAAGGAAGCCATCGGCATCGACCGCCAGCTCGCCCTGCCGCTGTCCGCTGGGCCGGGACGAATTCGCGGTGTCATCATGAGCCGCAGCGGTCTCGGTTTCAACGATCGCGACCTCGAATACGCCGCGCTCGCCAGATCCCTGCTCGATACCGTCGAAGCCCACGAGACAGCGATATTCGCCTACCGGGGAGCAAGCGACCCCGCCGAATACAAGATCACTCCGCGCGAGCTGGCGGTACTGACCATGCTGTGCGAAGGCCTGACCGCTCGCGCCATCGCCACCAGACTCGTGATCACGCCGGCGACCGTGACCAAGCACACCGAGAACCTCTACCGCAAGCTCGGCGTGCACGACCGCGTCTCGGCACTGCGGAAAGCACACAGTCTCGGTCTCGTCCCCACACCACCCCGACCGAATCCGAACGCCGAGCCGCCCTCCCCGTATGAGTAACGCGCAGAACGCGCTTGGCGATTTGCGCCACAGTACCCGAAGCCGACCTTGCCGAGAGCAGCTCGCCGTCGGCGAAACCTCGCAGAGGAGGTCACGTGCCCTACGAATCCGCACCATTCTTCCGGCGCTTCGTCGCCAGGCTGCTCGACCTTGCATTCTGCCTGCTACTCACGTTCGTCATTGCGATACCGGTCGGGATTCTGCTGATCCCGATTACCTTGGTGACGACCGAAGCCAACGAAGGGGTGATCTATGGGGCAGCGGCGTGGTTGTGCTACTTCATCGCCTATGTCGGATTGGAGGTCTTCCTGCTGATCCGCCGCGAAGGGCAGACTCTGGGCAAGGGGCTTCTCGGGCTGCGGGTGGTACCTGCTGGGGAGTGGGCTCGGCCTAGTACTGCAACGGCAGTCAGATGAGTGGGTGCCCTCGTCGTCGGTAGTGGGATAGGCGGGCTTGGTGTTGTCGTCGGCGGCGCCAGTTCGACCACGCCCAGACCTGGCGGGTGCAGTGGAGGGTGGGTAGGGCCAGAGCGATGGTCAGGCGCCGGATTTCCGGTAGCGTGAGGGCGATCATGTTTTGATCTCTGTCGCTGATTCCCCTTTTATCGCAACAGCTTTGGATCCTGCGAGCCAGGCCAGAGCGAGCATGGACAAGGTGATGTGGGCATACCAGGCCCGCCAGCTGCGGACCTGGTAATGGTCGAGGCCAGCTTCGTTCTTGGCCTGCTGGAAACACTCCTCGATCCGCCAGCGAGCCCCGGCGATCCACGCCAGATCAGCGATCGTGGACCGGCGCGGTCCATAGCAGACGTAATACGCGATCTCGGCGGGGTTGGAGATGCTGCGTCGCGCCAGCAGCCAGTGACCGCGGCCGGGTTCCCAGAGAACACGGATAGGGACACGGGCCCAGTCGTAGTCGCGTGGACCGTGCGCACCAGCACCGGCAGAGATCCGCTGCCATGCCCTGGCCGGTAGCGCGGCGACGAGTTCGTCGGCGCGCGCCTGGGTCCACCCGGTCGTGACCAGGGTGTCGTTTCGGCGGGTGGCCAGCACGTAGGCGATATCGTGCTGTTCGAGCCAGAACCGCAGATACTTCACCGCACCGTAGGCTTCATCGGCGGTGAACCAACGAAACGGCACCTTCGCGGCCAAGGTCCGCGCGAGCATGGCCATCACCAGTCGCGGCTTGGTCGCGAACTCCACCTCATCGGGGATCCCGGCGGCCCGGCAACGGGGACGGTCTTCGGTCCATGATTCGGGCAGATACAACTCTCGGTCCACCAGCGCATGCCCGCGCCGGGACGCATACGCCAGAAACACTCCGATCTGACAGTTCTCGGTGCGCCCGGCCGTGCCGGAGTACTGGCGTTGCACCCCGGCCGAACGGACACCCTTTTTCAGGAACCCGGTGTCATCAGCAATCAGCACCGCGTCCTCGTCGCCGAGCCGCTCGGCCACATAGGAGCGAACATCGTCACGGACACCGTCGATATCCCAGTCCGCCCACCGCAACAACCGCTGCATCCCATCCGGGCTCACCTCACCTGCCCGCTCGGCCAGCGTCCACCCGTTCTTACGCTCGAGCCCGGCCACCAACCCCGTCACATACTGCCGAGCCCGACCCCGCGGCTCCACCCGCGTGAACCGGCCACCGATCCTGGCATGCAACGAATCCAACTCCGCTGCAACAACATCCACAACCACCCCAGCACACTAACCAACTGACTGCCGTTGCAGTACTAGGCTGGAGTTGCTGCCAGCGGCGTCTCGCATGCTGATCATCTTCCTGCCGTTCGTTTTCATGTCCTTGTCCGGGTCGAATCCCGAATCGGACATCCTCGAGGTGATCTCCGTGCTCGGCCTGCTCACGCTGATCGCGAGCTTCTTCCTCGCGGCGGTTCCTGTCGGAAAGCGCCGTGCTGTGCATGATCTGGCTGCCCGCAGTCGCGTGGTGCGCGCCGCCAAGCGGAAGATCGACTGGAAGAACGACATCCCCATGGTGCTGCCGGGTCGTGTGGACCTGCGAAAACGCCCATAGGCCACGGCGTTGTGGGGGTTCGGGTCGCGGGCTGAGGCACGCCCTACGGTGTTCGGCGGTGGGGCACCAGTCCGGAACGGACAGCGGAAACCAGCGCAGCCGCGCCGCTCCAGGCAGGATCGATGACGATCTCGTATTCGGTGCTGTCGAACGCGTCCAGCTGTACCACGGCGGTGTTGTTCTCATCGGTCGCGACGATCCGGCCAGCGATCATCTGATCTACGCCGTCGGCGAATTGTTGGATTCCGTTCCAGTCGAATGCCACTGCCCCGGCGGCCACCATCTCCTGGAACTGGGCCCAGGTGATGTCAGTGGGGAATCCGAACACCCCGTCGAAGTCCTCGACCGTCCACCGCCAGTTGTTCGGCGGGAACAACTGGAGCACATCGCGCAGGGACACCAGCGTTCGCTGGGAGGTCCACATGGGAATCGTTTCGGTGATCATTCGGTGTGTCCTCAACGGTACGACCGGACCGTGGCACGGTCCGATGCCGGTAAGGCTAGGCCCCTACGGGCAAGTCGTCACTCGTTTTACCGACGCAACCGTTCTCTACGCACAGCAACAGATGAACATCACCGGTGACCTTGTGCCGCGCCGGTCCGGCCGCGTGAAGGTAACAGGTGGTAATGCTCATGTGGAAGAACCCTTCGGTCGAAACATCAGCTCGTTCACGACAGGTCAGGACACGATCGAGTACAGCACACCAAGGAGGCATTGATGACGCAGGAGGGCAAGCTCGATTTCGGCGACGTGCGGTGGGGGTCGGTGGAGTGGACGAACCTCGCCACACTCTATCTGCGAGCCTGCGAAAGTCGTTCGTCGCGAACAATTCTCGGTGACGACGCGGCGGCGGAGGCGGTGGACCGGATCGACTACGACTGGGCCAAGATGCGCCGGTACATGCAGCCGTGGGCGAACCAGTGGCTGGTCGCCCTGCGAGCGGCCACGCTGGACGACTGGAGCGCGGACTTCCTCGGCCGCCATCCGAACGCCGTGGTGCTGCATCTCGGGTGCGGAATGGACACCAGGGCGTTCCGGCTGCATCCGCCGCAGGACGTGCAGTGGTTCGACGTGGACCAGCCGAAGGTCATCGAGCTGCGGCGCAAGCTGTACGACGATCGCGACGGCTACCGGATGATCGGCTCTTCGGTGACGGACCCCGGCTGGCTCGACGAGACTCCGGCCGACCGGCCCGCGTTGATCGTCGCCGAAGGCTTGCTCATGTACCTGCACGAGGACGAGGTGCGCGCGCTGATCAAGCGTCTGACGGATCGATTCTCGAACGGAGAGCTCCTTTTCGACACACTGTCGCCGGCAGGCCCACGCCTGTCGAAGGTGTTCAGCAAAGGCATCGTCACCTGGGGCATCCGTGACGTCCGCGAATTGGAGCGCTGGAGCCCGCGACTTCGCTTCCTCGAACAGACCGCCGCGCTGGCGAACTACACAAGGATCCCCTCCGCGCCGCTGCGGCTGCTGTACCGGCTGATGTCCGCGACATCGGCCAGAAATTACGACGTGCTGAACCGTTTCGCGTTCTGAGTGACGCCGTCGGGCGGCTCGGCATCGGCGCACCGAGCAAAGCGCCGTCTACTACGCCCCGCGCGTATTTCGCGCCTATCTGCTCAGCGAATCAGGCAACGCGAAGGGTGCAAGTCCGGCCGATCGAATACCGTGAGGAACGTGCTCGACCGGCGCCGGCTGATCGGCGCCGAGGGCAACCACGGACCATGCACACCCCGACCTGTGGATACGAGGACGAATGACCACCCGAACTTCCACCGCCGCCGCTGTTCTCGCGCTCACCGTGCTCGCCGGCGCGAGCGCCACCGCCTGCTCACGCACCGAACGCTGGTGCGAGCTGGACCGAGGTGACGTGGTCGTCGAGAACTCGTACTGCGAACAGGGTGTGCCGGGCTACGAGTGGGAACCGGACCACGACAAGCCGAAGTACAAGAAGAAGCCGAAGAAGTCCAAGCACTGACCGCGCGACTTCCCGCCGATCGCACGCACACGGTCGGAGCCGACCCCACGTCGACTCACCTCGCGGCCGCCCGTATCGAAAAACCTACGGGCAGGCGCGCTCGGCGAACCGCGGCGTCACTACGCCAGCTTCTGACCCGCCGGATCGTGGACACCGTTCCCGTTGGCGGAAATCTCTGCGGGCGCGGTGACGACTGTCGAAGCATCCTGTGCCGCAACGCGATCAGTCGTCTCGTAGTTCTCCACATCGAACTTCCGCAGCAACTGCCGCAACCGGAAGCTGAAATCCGGCCACAGCACAGGGTTGTTTCCGTGCCGGTCCAGGAACCAGCTGGTGCAACCGCCGGTGAGCCACACGCCGCGGGCCATCTTCCGCTGCACAGCGCGGTTGTACTCGTCCTGCACGTCCTGCCGAACCTCGAACGTCCGCAGGCCCTGCTTGTCCATCGTCGCGAGAGCGTCGATGACATAGGCGATCTGGGATTCGATGACATAGATCAGCGAGGTGTAGTTCAGCCCGGAGTTGGCGCCGAGCATGGTGAAGGCGTTCGGGAAGCCTGCGACGGTCGTGCCTTTGTATGCCTGCAGTCCGTCGGTTTCGAACTCCTCGAACAGGGTGCGCCCGTCCCGGCCGGTGAACATGCTGTATGTCGGCGAATCGGCGACGTGGAAGCCGGTGCACAGCACGATCGCGTCGACCTCGCGTTCGGTGCCGTCGTTCGACACGATCGAGCGCCCGCGGATCTCTTCGATGCCGTCGGTGACGAGGTCGACATTGTCGCGCGTCAGCGCCGGATAGAACTTGTTCGAGACCAGCAGGCGCTTGCATCCCGCGCGGAAGGTGGGGGTGAGCCGCTTGCGCAGCGCGGGATCACGGACCTCCCACCACAACTTCACGCGCGCGATCACCTCGAGCAGCCGCGCCGTCGCCGGGTACTTGGCTTGGGTGATGACGAACAGTTCGCGGTTCGCGTAGATCAGCCCACGGATCAACCGCTGTAGCCCAGGAACGTGTTTGAAGGCGAATCGCTCCGGCGCCAGGTACGTGCGGGTGAGATGCGGGAATACCCATGCGGCGCTGCGCTGGTACACGTCGAGGTGCGCGACCTCTGGCGCGATGGACGGCACGACCTGCACGGCCGAGGCGCCCGTGCCGATGACGGCGACCCGCTTACCCGCCAGATCGGCGTCGTGATCCCACTGCGCCGAATGGAAGATCTCTCCCTCGAAGGTGTGAATTCCCTTGATGTCCGGGAGTTTCGGCTCCGCGAGCACCCCGGCCGCGGAGACGACGATGTCGGCCGTGAACGCGCCGCGCGTGGTGTCGATCTCCCATCGGCTGTCCGCGTCGTTCCACCGGGCGGCCGTCATCGCACAGTCGAAGATGTGCTTGTCGCGCACCCCGTACCGGTCGGCGATGCCCTGGATGTACCGCTGGATCTCCGGCTGCGGCGAGAACGACCGCGACCACTCCGGATTCAGCGCGAACGAGTACGAGTACAGCTGGGACGGAACATCGCAGCCCGCACCGGGATACGTGTTGACCCGCCAGGTGCCGCCCACGTCTTCGCCACGCTCGAGGACCAGGAAATCGGTGTATCCCTCCTGGCTCAGCCGCACGGCCGTGCCGAGCCCGGACAGCCCGCTGCCGATGATGACGACACGTGCGTGCCGCCGAGAAGTGTCCTGGGTGTGCCCATTGGTGATGCTCTGACTCATACCGGACCTCATCGGGCTTCGTAGATGCGCTTGTGGCCGGAGATCGCGGCCAGCCGGAACGGGCGACCCGTCTCCTCCGGAATGGCGTGATACATCCCGTCCGACGGCGACTCGGTTTCGTGCAGCACCCGGTAGCGGTCGTAGTCGAGCGCGATGCGCGTGTCGATGGCGTCCCGGTTGGCGTCGGTGCGCAGGTGGTCGCGGTAGCCGGGCTGCACTGTGCCGCTGAAGAATTCGGCGACGCTGCCCGATCCGTAGCTGATGAAGGCGAGCGGCTGCCCGGTCAGGTCGTCGGCGTGGTCGAGCAGCGAGGCCAGACCGAGGTAGAGCGACGCGGTGTAGCTGTTGCCGACCGTGCGGTTGTAGATGGTCGTGGCGTTGATCGCGGCGTCGATCTCGGCGGGTTCGGCGGTGTGCCCCTGGCTTTCCAGGAGGTGGCGATGCGCCTTGAAGGCCATCTTGGTGAACGGCTGGTGATAGCAGAACGCGGCGAACTCGGTCAGATCGCGTCCCCCATTGCGCCGGTAGTCGGTCCAGGCTTCCTGGGTGGCCTTCTGGTAGGCGTTGACGGAGGTCTTGCCGTCGACCATGGCGGCGGTGCGATAGTTCGGCCGCCAGAAATCCATGATGTCGGCGCTGTAGATCCCGGACTGCGGTTCCAGTTGCAGGATCGCCGGATTCGCGCTGACGAGCATCGCGACCGCGGCGGCGCCCTGGGTCGGTTCACCGGGGGTGTCGAGCTCGTATTTGGCGACGTCGGCGGCGATGACGAGCACTCGCTGCGACGGATCGCGGGCGATCAGCCCGGCGGCGAATTGCAGCCCGGCCGTGCCGCCGTAGCAGGCCTGCTTGAGCTCGACGACGCGGGCGGTGTTCGGCAGGCCGATCAGCGGGTGGAGGTAGAGGCCTGCCGCCTTGGATTGGTCGACACCGCTTTCGGTGGCCAGCAGCACGGTGCGGATGTTGTCGATGCCGTGGCGGTCGAGGATGGGCTTGGCAGCGGCCGCGGCGATGGTGACGATGTCCTCGTCGGCGGCGGCGACGCTCATCTTCTCCTGGCCGATGCCGAGGTAGAACTTGTCGGGATCGACGCCGAGGCGCTCGGCGAGCACCCCGTGGTCGAGTGCGTAGTGAGTGGTCGCGAAGGAAAGGTCGTGGATTCCTACCGGCGTCATGGTCATGGCTGTACTCCGTTGCTTACGGTGGACCGTTCGAATTGGGTATGGGCGCGCATCAATTCGCCGCTGTTGGTCTGTGCCGCCATCAGCGACAGTTCGCCGCACAGCACCGTGGCCGCGGCGATGACGGCGAGCCGCCGAGCGTTGTCGCCGGGATCGCGATCCGCGCGGCAACCCAGGCGGGTCAGGTTCTCGTCGACGAAGCTCTGGTGCTTGCCGTTGCCCACCGTCCCGAGAATGAGATTGGGCAGTGTGCACGAGAAGTAGAGGTCGCCCTCGCGGTCCTCGGCGTGGGTGATGCCCTGGGACCCTTCCACGATGTTCGCGGCGTCCTGGCCGGTGGCCAGGTAGAAGGCCAGCAGCATATTGGCGTAATGCGCGTTGGCGGAACGGATTCCGCCCGCAAGCAGGGTTCCGATGAGATTCTTGCGGATGTTCAGCTCCACCACCTGGCGAGCGGTGGTGTGCAGTCGCTTCTCGACCACTTCACGGGGGATGAGCAGTTCGGTGACGACGTTCTTGCCGCGGCCGAGGATCCCGTTGACCGCGGTCGCCTTCTTGTCCGTGCAGTAGTTTCCGGAGATCGAGACATACCGCATGCCGGGCTGCGTGACCAGGATGTGGTTCATCAGGTGGTCGCAGGCGAGAGTGACCATGTTGTGGCCGGAGGCGTCGCCGGTGGTGAATTCGAAGCGCAGGAACAGCAGGTTGCCGGTGATCTGGTGGTGCAGGTCGATGAGGTGGGCGAACCGGCTGCTGCCCGCGGCCACCTCCTGTAGTTCGGGGAAGCGGGCTTCGATCTGCGTGACGGTGGTGTGGGCGGTGTAGGCGTCGTCGGCCTCGAGCAGGATCGAGCGCGTCATGCGGTCGTCGACGAGGGTCGCCACCACGCCCTTCTCGGTCAGCGTGGAAATCCGCGCGCCGCGACCGACCGACGGCCACAGCGGCGATTCGTAGGTGGCCAGCGGGACGTCGACACTGTCGTCGACGGTGTTGCCCGTAATGCGCAGGGGGCCGACCCACCGCAGCGGCACCGCCGCGAATTCCGAGTCGTTCATGGGTGACTCCTTCTGTCCGATTCGTTCCACCAGAGGTTCCGGTGGGCATAGGAGGCCGGGTCGATACCGCGCAGCCGGCAGAACGCGGCCACGTCGCCGGTGATCAGCAGATCGCTACCGGCCAGGTCCGCAGGCGTGGATGCGCCGAGCACGGTGAGGATCTGCCGCAGCTGATCGAGCCAGGTGCGAATCATCGCCACCAAGGCGTCGGTGCCGTGGCTGACGAGCGTCTCGAGGAAGCGGCCCGCCACCCCGGTCGCGTTGGCGCCCAACGCCAATGCGCGGGCGATGTCGAGCGGTGAGCGGATGCCGCCCGAGGCGAAGAGATCGATGCCGGTGATGCCCGCGCAATCCACCAGGCAGTTGGGCGTGGACTGACCCCAGTTCTCCAGGAAGGAGAAGTCCGCCGTGGGCCGCCGATCGTTCTCGATGCGCGCGAAATTGGTGCCGCCGCGGCCGCCGACATCGGCCACGGCCACGCCCGCCTCACGCAGCCAGGCGACGGTGGGCCTGCTGAGACCGAACCCGACTTCTTTGACGATCACCGGCACGGGAGTATTGGCGGTGATCCGCTCGATCTGGTGCCCCCATGACCGGAAAGACCGGTCCCCTTCGGGCATCACGATCTCCTGGACCGCGTTGAGGTGGATCTGGAGCGCGTCGGCTTCCAGCAGATCGATCGCTCGCCGCACCTCGTCCAGCGTCGCGGTGGCGTTGACGTTCGCCATGACGAAGCCGTGCGGATTCTCCTGACGCAGCACACGGAAGGTGTCGGCGACCGAGGGATCGCGGAAGTAGGCGCTCATCGACCCGGACGCGATGGGAATTCCGGTCTCCCGGGCGGCGATGGCCAGCTGCCGGTTGATCTCTCCGGTGTGCTGGCTGCCTCCGGTCATGCCGTTGACGAACAGCGGTGTGTCCCACCGCTTGCCGATGACGTCGACGGCCAATGACACGTCGCCGCCGTCGATGCCCGCGAGGGCGTGGTGCACGAAGGTCACCGAGTCGAAGTCGTTGCGGCCCGCGTCGCGCTGCTGACTCACGGCGTGGCGAACGTGATCGTCCTTGCGGCTCGCGGTCATCGGCGATCCCCTTCGAATGGATGTGTCCGCAGCGACAGCGGCCGGATGCCCGCGGCGACCCAGCGGCCGGTGAGTTCGGTGATCGCCGCGCGGCGGGTGCGGTCGATGAGCGCGATGCCGCAGTCGCCGCCGCCCGCGCCGGAGGGTTTGGCCGCAGCGCCGACCGCCTCGCCCGCCTCGCACAGCGCACGCAACGACGGCGTCATGATGCCCAACTGGGCTGTTGCGTCGAGGTCGAGGAGAAGCTGTCGGGCACAGTCGATTTCGGTTCGAATGCCGAGCGAGTCGTCGGCCTCCAGCGCGGCGGTGAGCCGTTGGACGCAATGGTCGCTGCGCGACACGAAATCGGCGTGCGCGCCGAGCTTCCGGCGGCTGTCGCCGAGCCCGGCGACCATTGTCGGTGTCGACGCGGGCTTGGCGGTCCAGCCGACCTGCATCGCGAGTCCCGTCGGTGTGGGCAGCGGGCGCACCGACAGCCCGGGCCATGGCGCACGGAGTGCGGCGTCCACCCCGCTCTCCCTCGCCAGCTCGGAGACCCGTTGCCGGTCGGGGGAACAGTAGGCGATCCAGCCGCCCCAGGTGCTCGCCGCGACGTCGCCGCCGGAGGCGCGCGGGTTGATCGAAACGGTGGCAAGCATCGCCAGTCGGTAGCGGTCCATCGGGCTCAGATCGAGCCGGTGAAACCGCCCCAGCGCCGCGACGGTGGCCACCGTGACGGCCGCGCTGGAACCGAGGCCGAGCTTTCTGCCATCCTCGTCGGCGAGGTCGGTGCCGATGCTCAGCCGGTAGGAACGCGCCCCGATACCGCGCTCGACGAGCAGTTGTTCGATGATCGCGGCCGCCGCGAAAACGTAGGTGAAGTTCGGCGGCACAATGCCATCGGCGGTCGACGGGACCAGTCGGCCGCCGACGCGCCCGCAGGACAGCGTCACGCCACCGTCGAGATCCGAATGCAGCGTCGTGCCCTCGGCACCGGCCGCCACCACCGCGGCGGTGGCGTAGCGGTCGACCGCGGTGAGCACCGCGTGGCGCCCCGGCTCGACGACGGCGTACTCGCCTGCGATGAACAGTTTGCCCGGGGCGCGACAGATGATCATCGTTCGCCGTCCGGGACGAGGGCCGCGCCGGGACCGAGATGCGCCACCGGAAGGTCGATGACGTCGCCTGCTTCCCGCAGGGCGGCGATCACCCGCTGCTCGTCGGCGCGGGCGCACAGCACGGTGACGTTCGGTCCGGCGTCGATGGTCGCGTACGCGGCGATGCCGTCCGCGCGCAGCGCCAGCACACGATCCAGGATCGCGACCGACTGCGGCGAAAGGTATCGGACCGACGGCCTGGCCAGCAGCATGCTGGCGTGCATCCCCAGGGCGTTGCGCTCGGCGATCTCCCCGACCGCGGGCAGATCGCGGCGCTCGATCGCCTTGCGCATCTCCTCGAGGTCGACCCTGGACGCCTCGGCCCACGGCAGGTAAAAGGGCGAGGTGTCGCAGGTCCGCCGCATCGCCTCCCGGCTCGACACGGCCTTCGACGCGTTGTCGACCACGGCGACCACCAGAGCCGGATCGAGCGCGTCGCCGTCGATCGGTTCGGCGTAGGAAGTCGCATCCCCCGCGTCGCCGTCGCCCTCCCCCGCATGCCACACCACGAAGCCCCCGAAGAGGGACCGGCAGGCCGATCCCGACCCCCGTCGAGCCAGCCGCGACAGCGCACGGGGATCCGCGTCGAGCCCGTAGGCGGCGGCCGCCGCGACGGCCAGCGCCGCGAAGCCGCTCGCGGAGGAGGCCAGACCCGCGCCCGTCGGCCCGGCGTTGGTGGAGACGACCGCGGCGTGTTCTTCGCGGCCTGCCCGCGCGCGCACCAGATCCATGAAGCGCGCCACCCTGGTGTACGCCTCGCCGACCGCCTGGCGGCCGTTGAGCACGACCGTGTCGGCAGGTTCCGCACTCAACTGCACCGTTGTCGTGGTCGGGTAGATGTCGAGTGTCATCGACAGGCTTCCCGTGACGGGAAGGAAATACGACTCGTCCCGCTTGCCCCAGTACTTCACCAAGGCGATGTTCGGATGCGCGACAGCGGTCGCCGCGTCGTCGCCGCGTCGATCCGCGAGCGGATCGGCCAGCTCTGCTCCAGGTGTGAATGTCATTGGCGTGTCTCGAACTCCGGTATCGAGGGGAATCGGGAATCGGTCATTGCTGTGCGTCTCGGACCGGGACGATCCAGGTCTTCGCCGCGCCGGCCCGGCGCAGCGCCGCACGCACTGTCGCGGCGGCGTCGCCGGTGTCGGTGAGGGCGAGGACGCATCCGCCGAGGCCGCCGCCGGTGAGTTTCGCGCCGTACGCGCCCGCGTCGTGTGCCGCGGTGACGAGGGTGTCGATCTCGGGTGTGCTGACGCCGAGTTCGGCCAGCAGATCCTGGAATTCGAGCAGCGCCTTGCCCAGCGACGCGGCGTCACCGGCCGCGAGATCCGCCGTGGCCGACTCGACCAGGTCCGTCGCGCGTTCCAGCAGCCGCCGGGCCGCCGGTGGATCGGCCTCCAGCTTGCCGCGGACGGCCGCGACCGCATGCTGCGTGGCGCCCCGCACCCCGGTGTCGGCGATCACCAGGGTGGCGTCGAGTCCGACGGCCAGCCCGCGCGCCGCACCCGCCCGGAACCAGATCGGTCCGGTCGCCACCGCGGTGCTGGCGTCCACGCCGCTGGCCCGGCCGTGTGCGAACTGCTCGCCGCACTGCACCAACTCGTAGAGCGCTTCGGAGTCGATGGTCCGGTCGTAGAGGTCGGCGACCGCCCGCACCGCGGCCGCCGCGCACGCGGCACTGGATCCAAGGCCGCGTGCGGGCGGGATCTCGCAGTCGAGCGCGACCTCGACCGCCGCACCGGCCAGACCCCACCGCCGCAACGCCTCCTCGACCGCGACGTGCGCACCGGACGACGCGCGCTCCGGGGTGACGACGTCACCCGCGACGAATCGAAAGTGCTGTCCCGCAGAGGATTCGCCCTCCTGCGACGCATCCGCCCGGCGAGCGACCGCGCGCGCCGACAGCGCGGGCAAGGGAAACGCGATGGCGGGCGTGCCGTGCACCACCGTGTGCTCGCCGAGCAGGATCGCCTTGCCATGGGCGCGACCGGTGCCGCGCCCTCCCCCCGGCCCCGCGGCCGTGGGTCTGCTGTCCTCGCGAACGCGATCGCTGTTCACGTCGGTTCATCTCCAAACTCGAGCAGGGCCCACCGGCGTGTTCCCGGATGGGGACACGCGGTGGCGGACGGTGCGCAGCCGCTGGACACTTCGGCGTGCGGCGACAGTGGACGGTCTGCGCTGTAGTGCGAAATCCGTTCAGGCCGAGGGCGAATCGGCCGTCACAGCTGCTGATCCGAACGGCGGAAAAGGGTCTGGCGGAGACTTGCCCGCGCCGAGGGGCCGAGCGGCGAGGGGAAGAAGGCGGGTACCTGTGCGGCGTAGGCACGGTACGCCGCGCCGAAGCGAGCGACGAGGTCGCGCTCCTCCAGGAAGGTGCCCAGCAGGATGTAGCCGGTCATTCCCACCGCCCACAGCAGATGCCCGGCCGTCATGTCGCTCGCGCACCAGAAGGAGAGCAGCAGGCCGGTCATCAGCGGATGGCGCACCAGGCGGTAGGGCCCGTGCACCTGCAGGCGGTCCATGGTCGCGTCGGGCACCTGGATCACGTAGTGGCGGTATGCCTGGCTGATGCCGAGCAGGTGAAAGTGGTTGAGCAGCAGGGTGGCCGCGTAGACCAGCACGAAGCCGAGCCAGAATCCGGCGTCGAGCGCGATCCCGACGACGCCGTCGGCCGACCAGATCCGTTGCGGCAGCGGCTGCCAAGCCAGGCAGAGCAACCACATGACCAGGCAGACCATCACGATGTAGACGGTCCGCTCCAAAGCCTCCGGCACCCAGCGGGTGATGAACGCCTTGAACGCGGGCCGCGACATGCCCGAGTGCTGCAAGCCGAACAGCGCGATCAGCAGGACGTCGATCGCGAGCGCGGGACCGGTCGCCAGGTGCGGTCCTTCGTCGACGGTCTTCGGCAGCCACCAGCCCCCGGCGAACAGCAGCATCAGGGGCACGGTCACCCCTGCGACGCCGTACACGCCGAAGGCCAGCAGGAACGGGACGAGCCGGCGGCGGTCCGTCAGCGCGCCCCGAACCGAATGCCGCGTGGTGGTCAGATCCATGCGAACCAGGGCAGGAACCGCATGCGGACCGTGCCCTCCTCCATCCGCTTGTCCAGCTTGGTCTTCCACCGCTCACCGTAAGGCGCGGTCAGGAAGCCATCAGTGCGCGCCAGGCGCCACGCCGAGTTGATCGTCATCCAGTAGGGCACGATGACGGCGGCGTCGACCTGCCGCATGAAGTCGAGCTTGTCGGGGATCTGGCTCCAGTGCACGCCCGGGTAACGGTGGTGCACGCTGTGGTAGCCCTGGTTGAAGATGAAGAAGTTCAGCCAGTTACCCGCCGTGTTCAGCGACTTGCTCGGGTCGTCCTCGAACACCCGCGCCGGGGCGTGCGTCAGCCAGGCGAAGTATCCGGAGTTCACCTGGGTGATGAGGAACGGAAGGGCCCAGAACAGCGCGAAGCGTTCGAAGCCCGCGGCGTACCAGATGCCCACCGGCAGCACCAAGGCCAGCGTGAGGTCGAAGACGAACTGGTGGCGGCGCTTGCGCCTACCTTCGGACGGGTTGGCGGCGAAGATCATTCGCATCGTGTGGTTCTTGACGATGGTGCCGTATCTGATCCAGTACCATACGGCGCCCAGCCCGCGCTCCATGCCCTCGGTGGAGGTCACATCGCCCGGTCCGTCGTTGAACCGGTGATGGTTGAGCACGTGCACCTCGCGCATCTCCGCCGAGGTCAGCGTGGCGGGCAGACAGCACATGATGTCCACGAACCGGTTCATCCTGCGCGACACGAACAGCGCACGGTGCGTGTGCATGTGCATCACGCCGATGGTGAGCGAGAAGTTCAGCAGGGTCAGCAGGATGATCAGCGGAACGGCGAGGTACCAGTTCGTGGCGGCGGGGACGAACAGGCCGAAGGACAGCAGCACGACCCAGGCCACGATGTGCAGCAGCGGGCCGACATTCGCCGGGTGCTCGAGTTTCAGCACCCGGCGGCTGAACGGCGGTTGGTCGGACGCCGCTGGCGTTCCGTCGCCGGGACGGGTGGGCACGGTGGTCATAGTCGATCTCCTCGGGTATCGGTGTCGGGCGTTCCTGCGGAATGGGTTGACGCGCTGGTCACGGGCGATCTCCAGGGGTTGTCGTTTCGAGGGCGGCGAGTTGGAAATTCGTGGCGAGCGCCCGCATCGCGTCGGCGCTGTGGGGTGGCAGCCGCTCCAGTGCGCCGAAGGCCAAGTGGTCGGCGATCATCATGGTGCGGATGTCGGCGGCGGAAAGCCTGCCCGTCAGCGGTTCTTCCGGCAGCGACCGGACGAGAGCGAAGGTGGTGTCGACGATCAGCGGCACCATCGAGGGCGACAGCGAACGCGGGTCGACCGAGCCGAGCAACTCCGCCGCGGCGTCGGAACCGGTACCGAGTTCGGGCGAGGCGTCGAGCACCCGGTGGATCGCCTCGTCGGCGGCTCGCTGCACCCGCTCGACCATCTTGGTCCAGTAGGCGGGTGAGCAGGCGGCCAGCGCGGTCGCGCCGACCGGCCGCCGGTAGGGCACCGGGGCGCCGACGGCGGTGCAGAGGAAACCGGTTGTGGTGATGGTCATGTACGCCATCGCCGCCCGGGCGCCCGCGCTCGGGGTGTGCGGACCGAGCCGGGCCAGCAGGGCGAACCCACCCAGCGCGGGCGCCAGCAGCCGCAGCATCACCACTTGGGTCAGTTCCTTGCGGTCGGCGACACCGTAGAGCGCCATTTCGTTGTCGCGCAGGTCGTTGGCGGACTGGGCGATGACACCGACGCAGGCGGCCAGTTCGCGCAAATCGTCCTCGGCACAGGCCTCCGGGGCGGCCAGCGAACACGCGTAGTGCGTCACCCGGCCGAGCACGCCTTCGCCGTAGACCACCCGCGACAGGGGGGAATCGAGGTTGCGGGCCATGACATCGCCGATATCGAGCAGCAGCCTGCCCACCCGTTCTCGTCCCGCGACGGGAAGCGCCGCCACCAGCGCCCGAATGTCCCGAATACGTTCTGCCAGTACCAAATCCACGGCTTCGCTGTCGCGCACCGTGACCCGGTCCGGCGGTGGCGGCGGGGTGTCGGTGCTGCCGGTGAGATACTCGGCCGCGGTCCGCACCGCGCTGCCTGCCAGCGGACGGTCGATCAGGTCCTCGTAGGCGTCGAGCACCCGGCAGGCCAGCAGGGCCGCGGTGGCCTCGGCCCGCAGCTCCGGGGTGAGGAAACCGATGGCGATGCCCATGTTCCTGGCTGCAGGAATCAGTGCCAGCCGGGCCAGTTCGTCCGGTGAGCCTGCTGCCCGCAGCGCGGCGAGGTCGGGTGCGCGGCGCAGATTCCGCAGCCCGTGGGCGAGAATGCCGAGTCGTCGTCCGATCATCGGGACACCACCTGTAGCGCTAGGTCGCGCAGGTCGTCCCGCGCGGGGGTGGGCGGGAACACTTCGAGGGCTTCGCACGCCGTCTCGGCGGCACGGATCGCGGCGTCGTGCGCGGCCTTGGTCGCTCCGCTGCGCACCAGGTCGGCTTGCAGTTCGGCGCTGGAAGTCTCTTCGGAGAGCCACATTTCGCGAGCATCGGGCCGGATCGCCAGCCATTCGATCACCGGCCAGGTCGGCACACGGCGGTCGAGGTCGCCGCAGGCCTCCTTGCCCAGCGCGGGATCGCCCTCGACGTCGCGCACGTCGTCCATGATCTGGAAGGCCAGCGAGAACTGCTCGGCGTACTGCATCAGGACCCGCAGCCGGTCGTGGTCGACGCCGCCCGCCGTGCCGCCGTACGTGCAGGCCAGCCGGAACAGCGTGCCGGTCTTCGCGCCCGCGACGACCTCGTAGTGCCTGCGCAGCGCGGCATCGTCGACGTCGGGCGCCATGATCTCCACGAGCTGCCCGGCCGAGAGATCCGAGATGCGGTCCAGATAGGTGACGCCGGGAGCCTCACCGAGGTGTGCGCAGACCACGGGATTGTCCTCGAGTACCCGCGCCAACACTTGTAATGCGGTGCCCGCCATATGGAATCCGGCGCGGGCGGCGGTCCGGATGCCGAACAATGCCGGTACCGAGGGGGAATCGCGGCGCAGCAGAGAACTGTCGCAGATGTCGTCGTGGATCAGCGACGACTCGTGGAACATCTCCATCGCGCAGGCCAGGTCGACGGCGTCGGGCACGGATGTGGACTCGGCCGAGGGCAACAGGCGGTGGCAGTCCAGCACCAGGCGGGCGCGGACCCGTTTACCGGGAGCGGCCAGGACATGACGGTAGATATCGTCGAAATCGCTTCCGGTAACCAGGATTTCGCGCATGCGCTCGGTGACCATCGCCGGCTGATAGGTCGGCGCGATGGGCTGGGCGTCGACCTGGTCCACCGCCACATCCTGGGCCACGGTGTCGGTGGTGCCGGCATGTCCGTTCGACGCCGGGGCGGTGCCACGCGCCCGGCTGTCCACGACCGCGTGCGTGGTGCCGGACCGTCCGGACACGGCCGCCACCAAGCGCTCTTCCTGCTGATGTCCTGACGGTGACGTGGGATTATCCATGGGCGGAGGGCTCCTTCGGTGTCGTAACGGCGGCGGAGTCGGGCATGCGACAGGCACCAGCGGCCTGGCGGGCGTCGAGTTACTTACGAGGTGGCTGTCCGGCAGCGTGCGGCGACACTGCCACCGTGACGCCGTGCGGTCGTCGTCGCTTGTCCGGGCGGATGTGCAGCGAAGGTAGTAGCGATTTCGTGCTCGCCATTGAGATTCGGCGTCAGTGCGCGCCGAGCGAGTTGCGGGCGGCTCCAGCCGCCGGGAGTGGTCCACGGGCCGGTCGGTTGCGGGGTTACCGCCCATTCGGACATCCGCGGTCGTTCGGCTCCGAAACCGCGGCCGAGCTGTGTCGATGCGTGTGAAACGGCGTGTGCGACACGGTAATCATCGCATGGGCAGCCGGTGATCGTCGAGTTGGGCCGGTTGCGCGGCGTAGCGGCCACGCCTCCTGTGCGCAGATCGCCGAGCCGACAGTACTCGACGCGCATGGCGGCTCTTCCTGAGGTAGATGGTTGCGCCCCAGGCGATTTCATTACGTTCTTCGAGTATCCGGTCCCATCCACAACCAGCACCCCGTCCGGATCGCTCGGGCGCTCGTCCGCGTACGCGCGTGGATCGTCACGCAATACGTAGTCGTCCCACACAGTCTTGCCCCACCGCCGATGCGTCCCGTCCGTCGTTCAGCTTTCCCATCAACGCAACCAGATCTTCATCCCTCGACATAGCGGAAGAGGCTACCCCACAACACAACTGAGCGCTCGTTGAAAATGACAGGAACTTTTCATGGCGATCGATACAGGTGGGCAAGTATGTAACAGCTTGAAAGACAACGCAACCCAGACAGCGACCGGTCGATCGCGAGTCCGGACGGGCGTGGATCGCCTCCGAGCTGGTGGAGCGATCTCCCGGCGAGGGTTCTTGCTGGCTGGGACGGACCTAACATGAATCTCTAAGTAGCACAGAGCTTTTAAGTGCTACATGCACGTTCTTCAAGTCTTGTGAACTCTCCTCGAGATGAGGAGAGTTGGCTTGTCGCCCTTAATCCCTTGCGCGGCTCGTTCGCTGCCGCTATCGTCCGCCAATTGGCCTGCGGTCCAGGATGTTCTAACTCCAGGCGTACTATCGAATTCGCAATGGCTTTCAAAAGGGTTGGTAATACGAGATTCTCGGTCTTGAGCCAGCTCGACACATGGTCGTCGCGGATGTGTGGAGAGAGTCGGATGCGAACCGGCCTACTCGACCGACTCGGCGCACTGGTGCTGCGCTGCCGCCACCCTGTGGCGGCGATCTGGCTGCTAACTGCTGACATCCTGAATCTCGCTGTGCCGCAGCTGGAATTAGCAATCTTCGAGCATTCGTACCCGATGGTCCCGCAGGATACCCCCGTGTCCAGGGCGCTGCTCGACATGAGCAGGCAGGTCCGGTTGGTCGGCGACACCGGCACCACCCAGGACACGCGCTCGGTGGACGCCTTGCGTGCCACTGCGGCGAATATTTCACGACCGCAGGGGCTTTCAGCCGACCTAACCGAGCCGAGCGCCACGTTCGCCGACGAGTCGCGATGGTGCCGACTGGCCATCAGCTACGACGAGCGCGCCACCCAGCCGTCCGACACTCCGAGCGACCGCGGCTATGCCGCCACTGCGGGGCATTGCCCGGCAAACGAGCTGCTGCCGATCTCCGTGTACATCCGGTCCGACCACGACATGCGCAGCTCTCGCGACTACGCCGGGCTGGAAACGCTCGCCACCGGGATCTCCCGGCTCCCCGGTGTGGCTTCGGTCCGGTCGATCTCCCGGCCGCTGGGCGCCCCATCCAGGAAGCCTCGGTCAACGGGCAGCTCGGCATCCTGAGCGACCGGCTCGGCTCGGCGGCAGGGCAGCTCGCGCGGCGCGGCCCGACGTGCAACGGCTGTCCGGCGGCGCGACGCAGCTGAACGACGGGGCTCGGGCCTTGGCCACCGGACTCGACGGTCTCGCCGCCGGTTCCGCACAGGCCCGGGCAGGGAGCCGTGCAACTCGTCGACGGCTCCCGCGCCCTGGCCACCTACATCGATCAGCTGGTCGCCGGGGCGGCCCAGCTGGACACCGGGACCGAGCCCCTGCGCGCGGGCAGCGCCGAACTGGCCGGTCGGTCGCGGCGCAGTGGCGGTTCTGCTTCGGCGGCCGGACGCAGGCGAGGCCATCCGAGATAGGTCGATCGACCGATGTGGCCCGGACGGGTCGGCGCGCACCATTGACGGCACGGTCTTGACGAACACGAACACCGGTCATCGGCGGTTCACGTGAAATGCGTTGCCTCGACTGCCGATTCATCGTCGAGCCGTGTCCGATTGCGCTCCGGCGCAGCATCATCGCACTCGTCGAAGGAAACTCATGTCCCGTCCACTCCGCCGCGGCGCTCGTGCCGCAGGCATTCTCGTGGGTGTAGGTGCTATCGCGCTCAGCACGGCCGCAGGCCCCGCGCTGCAATCCGCGGGCGCCTCCAGCCACCGCGAGGCTCCCCTGGTCGCCGCCGATCCGGCGGTGGACAACACGGACGTCTACGCGTTCGTCAGCCCCGACAATCCGGACACGGTGACGCTCGTCGCCAACTGGTTCGGGTTACAGGAGCCCAACGGTGGCCCGAACTTCTACCCGTGGGCCACCGACGCCAACTACGACATCAACATCGACAACGACGGCAACGGAAAGCCAGACATCACCTATCGGATCACCTTCGCGACCGAGGATCGGCGCGGTGGCAGCACGTTCCTGTTCAACAACGGCCCGGTCACCGGACTGAAGGACGAGAACCTGCTGTTCCGGCAGAACTACACGGTGTCGGTGAGTCAGGGCGTGAACGACTGGCGGCCGATCGCGCACGGTCAGGCGGCTCCGTCGTTCACCGGTCCGGCTTCGATGCCGGACTACGGTCGGCTGCGCAAGGAGGCGACCGCGAATCTGCCGGGCGGCGGCTCGGTCTACGTCGGCGCCGCGGAGGACCCCTTCTTCCTCGATCTGCGGGTTTTCGACCTGCTCTACGGCGGTGATCTGTCCGAGGTCGGTACCGACACGCTCGCCGGGTACAACGTCAACACCGTCGTCCTCCAGGTGCCGAAGCGCGATCTCGCGCTGCGTGGCGACCCGGCGCGCAACCCCGTGGTCGGGGTGTGGAGCGACACCGAGCGCCGCTCGCTGCAACTGAGCCCGGGCGCCGCGACCTCGATCGGTGACTTCGTGCAGGTGTCGCGGCTGGGCAACCCGCTGGTGAACGAAGTTGTCGTCCCGGTCGGGCTGAAGGACGCGTTCAACGGGTTGTCACCGAGCAGGGACGCGACGATTCCAGAGGTCGTCCAGCGGGTCACCGATCCCGAGCTGCCGAAGTTGATCGAGTCGCTGTACAAGGTGCCCGCACCCACGGCCCCGCGCAACGACCTCGTGGAGATCTTCCTGACCGGGATCGCGAAGAAGGCGCCGACCCTGGACGGCAGCGCCCCGCCCATCCAGGCCGACCTGAACTCGCAGATCCTCAACGCCGACGCGCAGGCGGCCGCGTTCCAGCCCTCGGAGATGTTGCGTTTGAACATGTCGGTGCCGGTGACCGCCCAGCCCAACCGGCTCGGCGTGATCGGCGGCGATCTCCAGGGATTCCCGAACGGCCGGCGGCTGAGCGACGACGTGGTCGACATCGCGCTGCAGGCGATGGTGGGCGCGGCGCAGACTGGCAAACCGGTCGAGGCGCTCGCTGCCGGTGACGCGGTCGATGTCAACGACGCGTCGTTCTCCAGCAGTTTCCCGTACGTCGCGCTGCCGTCGTCGGGCAAGACCACGGTCCAGGCAAAGGCGACGAACGCGACAACCAACGTGGCCGTCACGGTGCCGCAGGACGCCGACGACCGCACGTCTTCGGTGCTGCTCGTCGCGGCCGGTGTCGGTGTGGGTGCGGTGGTCGCGGGCGGCGGATGGCTCTTGATCCGCCGCCGGGCGCGCAGGGCATCGGCGTCCAGCTCGCCGCCGAGCTCCTGACATCTCGTTCCGGTGGTGGG
>NZ_JBYISM010000027.1:0-131859 GCF_057708605.1 Nocardia sp. bgisy118
GGGGGGGAAAACCCCCAGGGTGGGGGGTGGGGGCGCGCGCCCCCACAAAACACCGCGAAACGAGAAAAGGCTCGCGCTCTCAACGAGCACGAGCCTTCTATCGAGTGAAGCGTGGGCGAAGGGGGACTTGAACCCCCACGTCCCGAAGGACACTGGCACCTGAAGCCAGCGCGTCTGCCATTCCGCCACTCGCCCGAGCGACTCCGGAACATTAGCACGGGGCCGGTCGAGAAACGAAATCGGCTGGTCAGTGTGGCTTGTGATGCCCAATGAGCATCACGGGAACCCGCCGGGGTTTCCAAGAGTTACAGGTGTGGAGGATCGTGGATATCATGCAATGAACGTGGTCGTTGCGCGACACGCCATGCGCGTGTGTCGTTGTTATGAAGCTGGGAACGAGATAGGAAGACGCTCACCGAAGGGAGGCCGAGATGGGCATCGTTTCGCGGTTCGAGCGTCGCCTGCAGGGCGCCGTCGGTGACGTGTTCGCCCGGGTCTTCGGGGGCAACGTCGTGCCCCAGGAGGTGGAGGCGGCGCTGCAGCAAGAGGCCGCCGACCACGTCCAGGACTTGGGCGGTGGTCATCTGCTGGCGCCGAACAGCTACGTGATCACCATCAACTCGTCCGACCACCAGCAACTGGACGCCGATCACGACCTCACGACCCGCGCGTTCGCCAAGCATCTCCGGGACTACATCCGCGATCAAGGGTGGCAGACCTATGGCGAAGTACACGTAGCGTTCGAGGCATCACCTACGCTGCACACCGGACAGTTCAGGGCGAGCGGCCGCGTCGATCCGGACGTCGGCCGTCGAGCTGCACCCGCACCAAGCCCGGAACCCACGCCACAACGACCTGCACACCCGCAACCAGGAGCTGGCCCCATGACGCAGAACTCTGGCTACGACCCGAGCCGTGAGCCCGCGGAGTCCGATCCACGCAATCGCGGGTACGCACCTCCGCCCGGCGGGCGGGCAGGTGGTCCCCAGAACGGTGCGTACCGCGACGAGTACGGGCGCGGCTCCGCGCCGTACGGAGCCTCCGAGTACCAGGCACCGGACGCGCAGCAGGCGTACGGCGACTACCAGAACGGTTACGACTACCAGCAGGGCGGCCAGGGGTACGGCGGCGGCCAGCAGCAGGGCTACGCCGACCAGGGGTACGGCCAGCAGGGCGCCGGCTACGGCGACCGCGGCGACCGCGGCGGCTACGGCCAGCAAGGCTTCGGCGATCAGGGCTACGGCGCGCAGGGCTACCAGGAGCCGGGGTACGGCCAGCAGGGCGGCGGCTACGGCGACCAGGGCTACGGTCAGCAGGGCTACGGCCAGCAGCAGGGCTACGGTGACCAGGGCTACGCCGATCAAGGCTATGCCGATCAGGGCTACGGCCAGCAGGGCTACGCCGGTCAGCAGGGTTACGGCCAGCAGGGCTACGCCGAACCCGGCTACGCCGATCAGGGCTACGGTTCCGAGGAGCAGGGCGGCTACGGCCAGGCCTACTCGCAACAGTCCGGCTACAGCGGCCAGCAGCCGGGTTACGCCGCACCGTCGTCGTACAGCGGCGGCGCCGCCACGGGCTCCGGATACTCGGCCACGCTGCAACTGGACGACGGCAGCGGCCGCACGTACCAGCTGCGCGAGGGCAGCAACATCATCGGCCGCGGTCAGGACGCGCACTTCCGGCTGCCGGACACCGGTGTCTCGCGCCGCCACATCGAGGTCCGCTGGGACGGCCAGACCGCGATGCTGTCCGACCTCGGGTCGACCAACGGCACGCTCGTCAACGGCTCCCCGGTCCAGGATTGGCAGCTGGCCGACGGTGATGTGATCCGCGCCGGGCATTCCGAGATCCTGATCCGTATCGTCTGATCCCGTAAGCTCGCGGTGCAGGTCACGACATGGCCCCCACGGAATCGTCGGTCGTATCGTGATCGAAATCGACTGACGGCCCTATGATGCTGCCAACGCGCGCGGCCCCGAACCCGGGGCCGGCAAGCCGAGCAGGCTGTGGGGTGGGTCGAACCGCACCTACGGCACCGACGTACCTACGGTCGAACAGGAGGTGGAACGCCGTGCAGGGACTGATCCTGCAATTGACCCGTGCGGGGTTCCTGCTGCTGTTGTGGCTGTTCGTCTGGGCGGTACTGCGGACCTTGCGCAGCGACATCTACGCGGCCTCCGGCATCCGGATCCAGCCCAGGGCCGCACGCGGTTCCGCGGTGCTGCCTTCCTTCAGCCGAGGCCAGAAGGGCGCCAAATATCTTGTGGTGACTCAAGGTTCACTCGCCGGCACCCGCATCTCACTCGGCACCCAACCGGTGCTGATCGGGCGTGCGGACGATTCGACGCTGGTGCTCACCGATGATTACGCCTCTACCCGACACGCGCGATTGTCCCCGCGTGGTGACGACTGGTACGTCGAAGACCTCGGCTCGACCAACGGCACCTATCTCGACCGCGCGAAAGTCACCACCGCCGTCCGTGTTCCGCTCGGCACTCCTGTCCGTGTCGGCAAAACAGTGATCGAGCTCCGATCGTGACACTCGTTCTCCGCTACGCAGCGCGCAGCGACCGCGGTCTGGTCCGAGGCAACAACGAAGATTCCGTCTACGCGGGCGCCCGCCTGCTCGCACTCGCCGACGGCATGGGCGGGCACGCGGCGGGTGAGGTCGCGTCGCAGTTGATGATCGCCGCGCTGGCGCATCTCGACGACGACGAGCCAGGCGACGACCTGCTCGGCAAGCTCGACACGGCGACGCGCTCCGGCAACGCCGCCATCGCCGATCAGGTCGAGGAGGAGCCCGAGCTCGACGGCATGGGCACCACGCTCACCGCGATCCTGTTCGCGGGCAAGAAGCTCGGGCTCGTGCACATCGGCGATTCGCGCGCCTACCTGTTGCGCGGCGGCGAGCTGGCCCAGATCACCCGCGACGACACCTTCGTGCAGTCGCTGGTGGACGAGGGCCGGATCACGCCCGAACAGGCGCACACCCACCCGCAGCGTTCGCTGATCATGCGCGCACTCACCGGCAACGAGATCGAGCCGACGCTGATCATGCGCGAGGCGCGCGCGGGCGACCGCTATCTGCTGTGCTCGGATGGTCTTTCGGACGTGGTGAGCGACGAGACCATCGCCAACACCATGCGCGAGGGCAGCACCGACGAGTGCGCCGACCGCCTGATCGAACTCGCGCTGCGCAGCGGCGGTCCCGACAACGTCACCGTGGTGGTGGCCGACGTCATCGATCTGGACTACGGCCAGAGCCATCCGATCGTGGCGGGCGCGGCCTCCGGTCAGGACGAGGACACCCCGCCGCCGAACACCGCGGCCGGACGCGCCGCGGCGATGCGTCCGCCGCGCGCCGCGCCGCCGCGCCGGGCCGCGGCGCCGGAACCGCCGCCGCCGAGCAAGTCGCATCGGCTGCGCTGGATCCTGCTCGCGGTCGCGCTGGTGGTCGCCGTCGCCGTCGGCCTGCTGGTCGGCTACAAGATGATCCGCAACAACTACTACGTCGGCGCGGACAACGGCCAAGTCGTGATCATGCGCGGGCTGCCGGGTTCGGTGCTCGGGTATTCGATCCACGACGTCGACACCGTCGGCTGCGTCGACCGAAGCGGCGCGCTGACCATCATGAAGGCCGGATCGGATCTGCCGTCCGGCTGCCGCCAGCTGCGGGTCAGCGATCTCGAGCAAACCGGGCGCGACAAGGTCAACGCGGGCCTGCCGCCCGGGTCCCTCGGCAAGGCCGAGGACCAGATACGGCTGCTCGCCCAGCAGGAACTGCTGCCGCCGTGCCCGGCTCGCCAGACCACCGCGCCGCCGCAGCAGCCCGGTGTACCGCAGCCCGGTGTCGTGCCGCCGGGCGAGCAGGCTCAGGGACCGGTCGCACCGACCACGACGCCGAACCCGGCACCGACCACCGACCAGGGTGACACCAGGGGAACCGACGTCAGTACACCCACCCGGGTGGAGCAGGCGCCGACGTCGACCCCGGCGCAGAACCCCCAGATCTCGGGGGAGAACTGCCGGGTGACGGACTGATGTCCGCACCGGCACCACCGTCCGCGGGGGCCTTCCCCAGTCCCCCGGGCGGGTTCGCTCCAGCGCCGCCACCGTCCACCAGACGCCACGTCGAACTGCTGCTGCTCGGATTCGCCGCACTGATCACGACCGTCTCCCTGTTCCTGGTCGAGGCCAGCCAGGAACAGTCGGTCACCTGGGACATCGCCAAGTACGGCCTGGCCTTCCTCGCCCTGTTCGGCATCGCGCACCTGGCCGTCCGCCGGTTCGCGCCGTTCGCCGATCCGCTGCTGCTGCCGATCGTCGCGCTACTCAACGGTCTGGGTCTGGTGCTGATCCACCGCCTGGATCTGGGCGCCGCGCAGAACGCGGAATTCAACTCGGAGCCGGTGCCGTCGCCCGATGCCAACCAGCAGATTCTCTGGACCGCGCTCGGCATGGTGGTGTTCGTCACGCTGCTGATCGTGCTGCGCGACTACCGCACGCTGGCTCGCTACAGCTACACCCTCGGCCTGATCGGGCTCGTCGCGCTGATGATCCCGGCGCTGCTGCCCGGTGCCTACTCGGAGACCAACGGTTCCAAGATCTGGATCAGGCTGCCGGGTTTCAGCGTGCAGCCCGGCGAATTCGCCAAGATCCTGCTGATCATCTTCTTCGCCTCGGTGCTCGTCGCCAAACGCGATCTGTTCACCACCGCGGGACGGCACATGCTCGGCATGGAGTTCCCGCGCGCCCGCGACCTCGGCCCGATCCTGGTGGTCTGGGTGGTGTGCATCGCGGTGCTGGTCTTCGAGAAGGACCTCGGCACCTCGCTGCTGATCTTCAGCACGGTGCTGGTGATGCTCTACATCGCGACCGAGCGGGTGGGCTGGCTGATCATCGGCGGCAGCCTGCTCGCCATCGGATTCGTCTTCGCGTACCAGTCGTTCAGCCACGTGCGCGTGCGCACCAACACCTGGCTCGACCCCTTCGCGGATTACCACAACACCGGCTACCAGATCTCGCAGTCGCTGTTCGGCCTCGCCACCGGCGGACTCGCGGGCACCGGCCTGGGCAGCGGACGGCCGAATCAGGTGCCCTTCGCCAACACCGACTTCATCGTCACCACCATCGGTGAGGAGCTCGGCCTGATCGGGCTCACCGCGGTGCTGATCCTGTTCCTCATGCTGGTGATGCGTGGCCTGCGCACCGCGATCGCCGTGCGCGACAGCTTCGGCAAGCTGCTCGCCGCCGGGCTCTCGTTCACTCTCGCCGTCCAGCTGTTCGTCGTCGTCGGCGGCGTCACCAAGCTGATCCCGCTGACCGGCCTCACCACGCCGTTCATGTCGTACGGCGGCTCTTCGCTCTTGGCCAACTACGCGTTGCTCGCGCTGCTGATCAAGGTGTCCGACGCGGCCCGCGCCCCGGCGCCGGTGCGCAAGAAGGACCCGGCGCCGATCGCCGACGCACAGACCGAGCTGCTGCGCCGCTCGGAAGCGAGGCCGCAGGAATGAACACTCCCCTACGGCGGGTCGCGGTCGCGGTGATGGTGATGATCGTCGCGCTGCTCGCGAACGCCACCTACGTACAGGTCATCAAGGCCGACGATTACCGCAGCGATCCGCGCAACTCGCGTGTGCTGCTCGACGAGTACTCGCGCCAGCGCGGCCAGATCTCGGCGGGCGGCACCGTGCTCGCCAGCTCGGTCGCCACCGACGACCGCTACAAATACCTGCGCACCTACCCCACCGACCCGAAGGCTTACGCGCCCGCGACCGGCTACTACTCGATTCAGTACGGCAGCGCCGGGCTGGAGCGCTCCGAGGACCAGGTGCTCAACGGTTCGGACAGCCAGCTGTTCGGCCGCAGGCTCGTCGACCTGGTGTCCGGTCGCGATCCACGCGGCGGCAACGTGCTCACCACCCTGAATCCGGTGATGCAGCAGGTCGCCTACGAACAGCTCAGCGCGAAGGGTTACACGGGCTCGGTGGTGGCCATCGAACCGAGCACCGGCAAGATCCTCACCATGGTGTCCACTCCGAGCTACGACCCGAACCTGCTGGCCGGGCACGACGGGGCGCGCACCACCGAGGCGTGGGACACGCTGAGCAAGGATCCGAGCCAGCCGATGCTCAACCGGGCCGTCTCGCAGACCTACCCGCCCGGCTCCACCTTCAAGGTGGTGGTCACCGCGGCCGCGCTGGCCAACGGCGTCGCGACCCCCGACGATCAGTTCACCGCCGCGCCCAACATCACGCTGCCCGGCACCAGCACCACGCTGGAGAACTACAACGGCGCGACCTGCGGCTCCGGCCCGACGGCCTCGCTGAACGAGGCGTTCTTCCGGTCGTGCAACACCGCGTTCGTCGAGCTCGGCGTCAAGGTGGGCGCCGCCAACCTGAAGGACGAGGCCGCCGCGTTCGGCATCGGCCCGCATCGCGGCATCCCGATTCCGGTGGCGGAGAGCACCGTCGGCACCATCGGCGACAACGCCGCGCTCGGCCAGAGCAGCATCGGCCAGCGCGATGTGGCGCTCACTCCGCTGGACAACGCGGTGATCGCCGCGACCATCGCCAACGGCGGAGTGCGGATGGAGCCGTACCTGGTGGATCAACGGCAGGGGCCCGATCTGAGCGTGTTGTCCAAGACGAAGCCGGTCTCGGTCGGCCAGGCGGTGAGCGCCCAGGTAGCGTCTCAGCTGACCACCATGATGGTCGCCTCCGAGGAGAACACCGTCGGATCACGCCAGTCCCGATACACGATCGCGTCCAAGACCGGAACGGCCGAGCACGGCAGCAACCCGCGCAACACGCCTCCGCACGCCTGGTACATCGCGTTCGCACCCGCGCAGAACCCCAAGATCGCCATCGCGGTGATCGTGGAGAACGGCGGCGATCGGGCGCTGGCGGCCACCGGCGGCTCGGTGGCCGCACCCATTGCCAGGGCCGTGCTGGACGCCGGTCTGCAGGGGGGCTGAACGATATGAACGAGCGAGTTGAAGTTCGGGGGCCCCGATGCTGAACAACGGCGCGATGATCGCCGATCGCTACCGCCTGCACCGCCTGATCGCCACCGGCGGCATGGGTCAGGTGTGGGAGGCGCTCGACACCCGGCTGGATCGTAGGGTCGCGGTGAAGGTGCTGAAGGCGGAGTTCTCCGCCGACCCGACCTTCCGGCACCGGTTCCGCACGGAGGCCAAGACCACCGCACAGCTCAACCACCCCGGAATCGCCGGCATCTACGACTACGGCGAGACCTACGACCCGAGCGCTGGCGAGACCGCCTACCTGGTCATGGAGCTGGTGCAGGGCGAGCCGCTCAACACCGTGCTCAATCGGATGGGCAGGCTCTCGGTGCAGCAGGGCCTCGACATGCTCGAGCAGACCGGCCGCGCGCTCGAGGTCGCCCATGCCGCGGGCGTGGTGCACCGGGACGTGAAGCCGGGCAACATCCTGGTGACGCCGACCGGTCAGGTGAAGATCACCGACTTCGGCATCGCCAAGGCGGTCGACGCCAGCCCGGTGACCAAGACCGGCATGGTGATGGGCACCGCCCAGTACATCGCGCCGGAGCAGGCCGTCGGCGAGGACGCGACCGCGGCGAGCGACGTGTACTCGCTCGGCGTGGTCGGCTACGAGGCGCTGGCGGGGCAGCGGCCGTTCAGCGGCGACGGCGCGATCACCGTGGCGATGAAGCACGTCCGCGAGAATCCGCCGCCGATGCCGGAGGATCTGCCGCCCAACGTCCGCGAACTCATCGAGATCACGATGGGCAAGGACCCGAACCTGCGCTACGCCAGCGGCGGCGAGTTCGCCGACGCGGTGGCCGCGGTCCGCGCGGGTCATCGTCCGCCGCCACCCCGGAACGCGGGCTCCGCGGCCGCGTCGTTCGCGACCGGCGCCACCAGGGTGCTGCCGCCCGGCCCGACCGTCATCCTGCCCGCAGGCCAGGCCGACGGCGCGACCGTGCGCTACAGCGCTCCCGCGGCCGCTGCCCTCGGTGGCGCCGCGGGCAGCGCGCCCGCGACCATGATGAACACGGGCGCGTCGAACGGTCGGCCGCCGGGCAAGAAGCCGTGGAACACGACGCAGAAGGCGCTCGCCGGTCTCGGCGTCGGTGCCGTGCTGCTCGGCGGCGCGGCGATCTGGCTGCTGTTCGGCGGCGACACCAACCCGGACCCGGTGCGCGATCCGGTCAGCTCGTCGGTCGCCCCGCCGCCGATCCCGACCACGACGGCGGCGCAGCAGACCACCACCAGGTACGTGCCGCCGCCACCGGTGACCACGACCGAGGAGCCGACGCCGACTACCACCGAGCCGCCGACGACGACTCCGGAACCCACGACGACCACGGCGCCGCCGAGCACCACAGCGCCGAGCACGACAAAGACCACCAAGACGACGAGTCCGAGCACCACCCGCACCTGGTTCCCGACTTTCGACTTACCATTTCCGGATAATCCCGGTGCCCAGGGCCCCGGCCCCACTCGTAGCGCGCCCGCCACTCCTTCACAAGGACCACGATGACGACCCCGAAGAATCTCTCTTCCCGCTACGAGCTGGGCGAGATCATCGGCTTCGGCGGTATGTCCGAGGTACACAAGGCGCGCGACCTGCGCTTGAGCCGCGATGTGGCGATCAAGGTGCTACGCGCCGACCTGGCCCGCGACCCCACGTTCTACCTGCGCTTCAAGCGAGAGGCGCAGAACGCCGCCGCGCTGAACCACCCGGCCATCGTCGCGGTCTACGACACCGGCGAGGCCGAGGTGGACGGCGGTCCGCTGCCGTACATCGTGATGGAGTACGTCGACGGCGACACGCTGCGCGACATCGTGCGCGGCAAGGGTCCGCTGCCGCCACGGCGCGCCATGGAGATCGTCGCCGACGTCTGCGCCGCACTGGATTTCAGCCACAAGGCCGGGATCGTGCACCGCGACATGAAGCCGGCCAACATCATGATCAACCGCGCGGGCGCGGTGAAGGTGATGGACTTCGGCATCGCCCGCGCGCTGGCCGACAGCTCCAACCCGATGACCCAGACCGCGGCGGTCATCGGCACCGCGCAATACCTTTCGCCGGAGCAGGCCCGCGGCGAGACCGTCGACGCACGCTCGGACGTGTACTCGGTGGGCTGCGTGCTCTTCGAGATCCTCACCGGCGAGCCGCCTTTCACCGGTGACTCGCCGATCGCGGTGGCCTATCAGCACGTCCGCGAGGACCCGCGGCTGCCCTCGCACGTGTACTCGGGCGTGCCGCGCGAGCTGGATTCCGTGGTGCTCAAGGCGATGAGCAAGAACCCGGCGAACCGGTACCAGACCGCCGCCGAGATGCGCGCCGACCTGATCCGGGTGCTCGGCGGCCAGAAGCCGAGCGCGCCGATGGTGATGACCGACGAGGACCGCACCACCATCCTCGGCAACAACGAGCCGCCGCCGCGCAGCTTCCGCACCGTCGAGCGCAACGACGACACCGCCGAGCAGGAACCCGCCGAACCGGGCGGCCAGCGCCGCACCGCGTATCTCGCGCTCGGCGCGGCGGCCGCGCTCGCCGTGGTGTTCGCGCTGTTCTGGGTGCTGATCGGTCCGGGAAGCAAGCCGGATCAGGTGGCCGTGCCCGATCTGTCGAACAAATCGCTGGCGCAGGCGCAGGACTCGTTGCAGAAGCTCGGCTTCACGGTGGCCATCCAGCAGAAGCCGGACAGCAAGGTCGCCAACGGCAACGTCATCTCGACCCAGCCGCTCGGCGGTTCCCGCATCGACGAGGGCAGCACGGTCACCGTGCAGGTCTCCAGCGGACCCAAACAGGTGCAGGTGCCTCGGCTGGACGGTCTGACCGTGCAGCAGGCCGAGCAGGAGCTCAACGCCGTCGGCCTGCGCATGGACCCGAGCGTGGTGCGCAAGGAGTCGAGCGCACAGGACCTGGACAAGGTGATCGGCACCGAGCCCTCCGCGGGCGCACGGGTCGACGTCGACCAGGCGATCGTGGTCTGGCTCGGCAAGGGACCGGAGAAGGTCAGGGTGCCCAGTCTGGTCGGTCAGGACATCAGCGTCGCCCAGCCGAACCTGGTGGACAGCGCCGGTTTCAAGATCGTCATCGAAGAGGTGCAGTCCTCGAAGCCGAAGGGCGAGGTCATCGCGACCAGCCCGGCGGGCGGCACCAACGCCGACAAGGGTTCGACGGTGACCGTCCAGGTGTCCAGCGGCGATCAGATCAGCATGCCGTCCCTGGTGGGTCTCACGCCGTCGCAGGCGGTGGAGAAGCTGCGCCAGAGCGGCTGGACCGGCAGCACGAGCCAGATCGGCCAGAACACCACCGGCACCTTCGACGCGGGCAGCGTCGGGCGGATCGTCAACCAGCAGCCGTCACCCGGTTCGTCGATCTCCAAGACGAGCACGATCACCATCACCACCGGGGTGCTGGGCCCGCCGTGATTCCGAGCCCGCCGTGATTCTGGGCCCGCCGTGATTCCGGGTCCGCCGTGATCCGGATTCGCACGGCGCGATCGTTATCGGAAAGTCGCGACCGGTCGGTGTGATCGGCGCGAGAATGGGGCTGCTCCATCCGAACCAGCAATCAGCATGGAACAGGAGGCAGCCCCATGACCACTGCCAGGGACATCATGAAGCCCGGCGCTCAGTGGATATCCAAGAACGAGACGGTCGGCAAGGCGGCGCGCATCATGGCCGAGCTGGGCGTCGGATCGCTCGTCATCGCGGACGAGAAAGAACGGATGTGCGGCATCATCACCGACCGCGACATCGTCGTGAAGTGCGTGGCCCAGGGCCGCGCGCCGACCGACACCCGCGCGGCCGAACTGTGTGAGGCGACCCCGCGCTGGGTCTCGGCCGATGCCGACGTCGAGGTAGTGCTCGAGGAGATGGAGAGCCATCGCATCAAGCGCATGCCGGTGGTCGAGAACAAGAAGCTGGTCGGCATGATCAGCGAGTCCGATCTGGCCAGGCATCTCGACGACAACCAGCTCAGCGAGTTCGTGACGGCGGTCTACGGCCGGCCGTGATCGAGTAGCGACCCGTCGTCCGGAGCCGCAGACTCCCGGGCGGCGGGCGGACGCGAAACGTTTCGGCTCGTCACGTTCACCCTTACGGCCGTCCTGCGGATCCCTCCGCCGACGGCGCGGTGGCTCGCTGCTACGACAGGTCCAAGTGCCGGTTCATCGACATGGCCTCGTCAGCGAGGTCGGGTAGTTCTATCACCTCGACGCCGTGCTGCCGCAGTTTCTCCACGCCCACGCAGTTCACCACGAACGTCGTCGGCTCACGCCAGGCGATCACCACGCGCGGGATCCCGGCCCGCAGGATGCGCTCGGTACACGGCGATCTGGTCGCCGTCGCGCGCTGCGAACAGGGTTCCAGGGTGCTGTAGATCGTCGCCCTCGCCAGTCGCGGATCGTCGGCGGACAACTTGTTCAGCGCGGATTCCTCGGCGTGCGCCTTCTCGTCGGTCTCGCGCGAATATCCCGCGGCGATCTCGACGCCGTCGGCCACGATGACCGCGCCGACCGAGAACGCGGTGTCGCTCGGCGGGCACTGCCGCGCGAGCTCGATGGCTCTGCGCAGGAATCGGTGGTCGGCATCGTCGGGGCGCAGGAGGTAGCGCAGCACCGCGATGTCGCCGACCTGCTCGACACCGGCGAGCGTTCGGCGCAGGGTCGAGCCGCCGGGGAAGCGAGCGTCGGCGAGAAAACGCGGCGCGGCCGAATCACCCACCACGATCGGCGCGACGGCCAGCTGCAGTTCGTCGGCCAGGTCGGCCGCGAGGAAGGCCGTGTGCATTCCGGTACCGCCCTCGACCATCAGGCGTTCGATGCCGCGCTCGCCGAGATCGTCCAGCAGCGCCGCGAAGTCGATCTCCGCGCCGAGCGCGACCACCTCGGCGATGCCTGCGAGGTGGTCGGCCAGCCTGGCGGCGCCGGAATCGGTGGTGTAGACGAGTTTCTTCCCGCCGTGGTGCCAGAAGTTCAGCTCTCGGTCCAGGTCGCCGCGCGCGGTGACGGTGACCTTGAGCGGGAACTCGGGCTTGCCCTGCGCCTTGCGCGCGGCGCGGCGCTCGGCGCTGTTCACCAGGAGCCGCGGATTGTCACGGCGCAGGGTCTCGGCGCCGACCAGGATCGCGTCGGATTCGGCGCGTACCCGGTCGACGCGATCGAAATCCGCCGCGTCCGAGAGCAGCAGCCGATCGGGACCGGCGTCGTCGATGTAGCCGTCCAGGCTGACCGCCACCGACAGCAGCACGTACGGCCTGGTCACTGCAGCACCAGTGCCGCGACCTCCGCCTCGAGCAGCTCGACCAGACCCTCGGCGGGCCGCTCGCCGCAGATCTCGAGCCAGTTCGCCAGCATCCGGTGCCCGCCCTGGGTGAGCACCGATTCGGGATGGAACTGCACGCCGTGGATGGGCAGGGTGCGGTGCCGCATGGCCATCACGATCCCGGATTCGGTGCGGCCGAGCACCTCGATGTCCTCGGGCAGGGTGTCCTCGAGCACGGTGAGCGAGTGGTACCTGGTCGCCGTGAACGGGTCGGGCAGGCCGGCGAGCACGCCCGCGCCGATGTGGAACACCGAACTGGTCTTGCCGTGCAGCAGTTCCGGCGCACGGGTGACGGTCGCGCCGAACGCCTCGCCGATCGCCTGGTGCCCGAGGCAGACGCCGAGCAGCGGGGTGTTGCTGCGGGCGCAGGCGTGCACCAGGTCGATGCTGGCGCCCGCTCGGTCGGGGGTGCCGGGGCCGGGGCTGATCAGGACGCCGTCGTAACCGGCGATCGCGGCGTCCACGTCGGAGAGCTGCGGATCGTCGTTGCGCCAGACGACCGCGTCGACTCCCAGCTGGCCCAGGTACTGCACCAGGTTGAAGACGAAGCTGTCGTAATTGTCGACGACCAGAACACGCATGGTTCGAGATTACGTGGCGACACGGCAGGCCGTCGCATCCATTACCAGTTGGGATAGCCTAGGAGGAACACCGGAGGGCGTCCGAGCCTCGCCCGGGCCGTCCGCGCTGTCGCCGGAACGGTGGCCGCGGCGACCGAGCTCGGTGCGGTCGACTGAACGCACAGAGAACTGAATTAGCCCCCGGTACCGACCTGCACGCCGAATACGAGGACGTCATGCCCAAGTCGAAGGTCCGTAAGAAGGCCGACTACACGATCAACCCCGCCAGCCGGATCCCGGTGAAGGTGAAGGCGGGCCCGTCGCCGGTCTGGTATGTCGCGATCATGCTCGGCTTCATGCTGGCCGGGCTGGTCTGGCTGCTGGTGTACTACCTGGCCGCCGAGCAGATCAGCTGGATGAACGACCTCAACGCCTGGAACTTCCTGATCGGCTTCGGGCTCATGGTCGTCGGCCTGATCATGACCATGCGGTGGCGCTGATCCGCTTCGGGATTACAGACGTGTCATTCATGCACACCTGTGGATGACCCTGTGGACAACTCGAGGACCGATTGGGGAGAGTGCCGCGTGAACCCTGAATCCCCCTCTGTGGAGCCCCGTCTCGCATGGGCCACGCCAACCGCCGCGCTCGTCGCGGTGGCGGTCGGCGGCGTGATCCTGGCCGGTGCGGCGATCTTCGCCGCGGATGCCGCGAGCCGCCTGCTCATCGGCTTGGCCGCGGCGGGCCTGCTCGCCCTGGCCGGCCTGGGTTTTCGACAGCGACCGCGACTGTCGATCCAGACCGGCGACGAGCCTCGGCTGGTGGTGCGCGGGCTGCTCGGCCCGGCCGAGTACCGGCCCGACCAGATCATCAAGGCGCGGGTGGTGAGTTACCGCCGCCTCGGCCGCAAGTCACCGATGCTCGAGATCGACGTGCGGCACGAGGGCGAGGAGCGGCTGTTGATCTTCGGCCGCTGGGATCTCGGCACGTCGCCGGAGACCGTCTTCGAGGCGCTCATCGCCCACCGGATCGCGTACCTGCGCTAGCCGCGATCCGCGGGTGCGGGTGCGCATGTTTCACGTGAAGCGAGCCGACAAGCGGCTCAGGACACCAGCGCCGCGGCGAGGCCGATGAGCGCCACCGAGACAGCGCCGACGCCCGCGATCGCGACCCAGCCGATGGTGCGAGCCGTCTCCCGGCTCCTCGCGTGCACCCACTGCGGCAGGAACAGCACGCCCATCGTCGCGAGCGTGCCCGCGACGAGCCCGCCTAGATGCACCCACAGCGAGACCCCGGGCAGCGAGAGGCTGAGCAGCACGTTGATCGCGATGATCACCAGAATCTGCGTGGCGTTCACGCGCAACCGGATCAGCAGCACCGCGACCGCGCCGAACATCCCGTACACCGCGCCGGAGGCGCCCGCCCCGACGGTGTTCACCGGTTCGAGCAGCATGCCGCCCGCCGAGCCGCCGATCAGCGCGACCAGGTAGATGGCCAGCATCCTGGCGCGCCCGAGGAACGGCTCCAGCTGAATTCCGACGATGTAGAGCGCGAACATATTGAGCGCCAGGTGCAACGGCCCCCAGTGCAGGAAGCCGGAGCCGATCACCCGGAACCAGTCGCCGTCGGCCACGAGCTTGGGAATCATCGCCCACCGCAGAAACAGTTCGGACCGGTAGTTGTCGGCGAGGCTGCCCGCCTGGGCCGCGGTGATTCCGTAGACCAGCACGTTCAACGCGATCAGCCCGTAGGTCACGACGGGAGTAGTCGTTGCGGCGACCGGGGCTCCCGCGACCGTGCGGATCGGCCGCACCTGACTGTCCGCCTCCCGCACGCAATCGACGCAGTGCTGCCCGACCGCGGCGGGTCGCAGGCATTCCGGGCAGGCAGGCCGCCCGCAGCGGGTGCACGCCAGGCCGGTCGGACGGTTCGGGTGGCGGACGCAGGTCGGTGCGGGCGGCTGAGCGTTCATCGGTTCAATCGATCGTGACGGTGGAGATACGGACGGGCTCTTTGGGGCGGTCGTTGCGGTCGGTCGGGGTCGCCGCGATGGCGTCGACGACCTTGCGCGAATCCGGGTCGACCACTTCGCCGAAGATCGTGTACTTGCGGTTCAGGTGCGGCTGCGGGCTCACGGTGACGAAGAACTGCGAACCGCTGGTGCGGGCTCCGACGTTCGCCATGGCCAGCAGATAGCCGCGATCGAAGCGCAGCTCGGGATGGAACTCGGCGGAGATGTCGTAGCCGGGCCCGCCTCGTCCCGTGTCGCCGGGATCGCCGCCCTGGATCATGAAGCCCTCGATCACCCGGTGGAACGCGGTGCCGTCGTAGAACGGGCCCGAGGTGCCCCCGCTCGCGTTCTCGGTGGTGTACGCCGCCGAGCCGTCGATCAGCCCGAGGAAGTTCCGCACCGTCTTCGGCGCGTGATAACCGAAGAGCGCGAGCTTGATATCGCCGTGGGTCGTGTAGAGCGTCACCCCGGCGGTCTGAATCGGAGAGGTCACGCCCGCCATGCTAGCGATCGCGCGGTCCCGATCCGGCGCACCGCCCGCCGGACCCGCAGCGCGTCGAGACCGGTCGGTAGTTACTGCGCGGTTCACTCAGCTGTGCCAGAGTGGTCGAATGAGCTTGGGGCGTTTGCACGTATCCGCACGTTCTCGTAACCGGCTGATTGCCGGTGTCCTCGCCGCGCTGGCAGGCGGTGTGGCCTGGCTGGTGCGCAGCAAGCGACCGCTGCCGCCGGAGCCCGCGCCCGCGCCGCCGCGCATCGGATACTCCAGGAACGGTTCCGCGCCGACCCCCGTGTCGGGAGCCGGCGCGGGGCACGACCGCTGAGCGGAGCTTCGATCAGCGGCTGACGGTGCGCTTGTACTGGCGCAGTGCCATCGGCACGAACATCGCCAGGATCAGGACCACCCAGATCAGCGTGGTCGCCACCGGATGCTGCATCGACCAGGCGTCCGAGACCGGCACCATCGGGCTGGTGTTGCCGAACAACTCGCGGGTCGCCTGCGTCAGCGCGGAGACCGGGTTCCATTCGGCGAACATCTTCAGCACGGTCGGCAGGTTGTTCATCGGCACGAAGGTGTTGGCCAGGAAGGTCAGCGGGAACATGACCATGAAGCTGGCGTTGTTGAACACCTCGGGCGCGCGGACCAGCAGACCGACGAAAGCCATGATCCAGGACACCGCGTAGGCGAACAGCAGCAGCAGGACGTAGGCGAGCACCGCGTCGAGGAAGGAGCCGCGGATTCGCCAGCCGACGAGCAGACCCGTCAGCGACATCACCACCAGGCTGACCACGTTGATCACGACGTCGCTGACGGTCCGGCCGACCAGCACCGCCGAAGGCGCCATCGGCAGCGAGCGGAACCGGTCGATGATGCCTTTCTGCATGTCCTCGGCGAGCCCGGCGCCGGTGAACGAGGAGCCGAACACCACGGTCTGGGCGAAGATGCCCCCGATCAGGAACTCGCGGTAGCCGCCTTCCATACCCGGCACCTGGATCGCACTGCCGAAGACGTATGCGAAGAGCAGCACGAACATGATCGGCGAGAGCGCCGAGAAGATGAGCACGTCGGGCACGCGCTTGATCTTGATGACGTTGCGCTTGGCAATCGTCACGCTGTCGCTGACCACGATGGAGAGGCGTTCGCCGAGCCCCATCCGGTACGGGGCCTCGAGTGTCGTCGTCGCCGCGGTCATCGGGCCTTTCCTTCCGTCTTCTCGAGTCGTTCGGCGGCGTTCTCGAGTCGTTCGGCGGCGTTCGCTCCGCCGGAGCCGTTCGCCGCGGCGCTCCCCGGGCCCTTGTCGCGCGCATCGCCGCCGACGGACTCCTCGGCCTCGTGCCCGGTGAGGGTCAGGAACACGTCATCCAGCGACGGTCTGCGGAGACCGACGTCGTGGACCTGCACGTCGCTCTCGGCGAGCAGGCCGATCGCGTCGGCCAGCGCCTGGGAGCCGTTGCTGACCGGCACGGTGATCCTGCGCAGGCCCGGTTCGAGGTGGATCTCGCCGTCGGCGAGGCCCTGCAACGCCTGCCGCGCGACGGTGAGCTTGTCGGCGCGGTCGACGGTGAGCTCGATGCGATCGCCGCCGACCATGGTCTTCAGTTCGTCGGCGGTGCCGCGCGCGATGACCTTGCCGTGGTCGATCACCGCGATCGCATCGGCGAGCCGGTCGGCCTCTTCCATGTACTGGGTGGTGAGCAGCAGGGTGGTGCCGCCCTCGACCAGCTCTTCGATGACGTCCCAGAGGTCGAGCCTGGCCCTCGGGTCCAGGCCGGTGGTCGGTTCGTCCAGGAACAGGACCGGCGGGTTGGCCACCAGCGCGCCGGCCAGGTCGAGCCTGCGGCGCATGCCGCCGGAGTAGCCACGCACCGGTCGATCCGCCGCGTCGCTGAGCCGGAAGCGTTCCAGCAGTTCGCGGGCGCGCTCCTTACTGCGCTGCACGCCCATGTGATAGAGCCTGCCCACCATCTCGAGGTTCTCGAAACCGGTGAGGTATTCGTCGACGGCGGCGTACTGGCCCGACGCGCCGATCTTGGACCGCAGGACCTGCGGGTTGCGCAGGACATCGATGCCCGCGACGGTGGCCCTTCCCGCGTCGGGGACCAGCAGGGTGGTGAACACCCGGACCGCGGTGGTCTTGCCTGCGCCGTTGGGACCGAGCAGCGCTGTGACGGTGCCTTCGGGCACCGTCAGATCGAGTCCGTCGAGGGCGACCAGTCTGCCGTAGCGTTTGACCAGACCCTCGGCGACTATTGCGTCGGGCATGACTCTCCTGATGTCGAATTCTCGATGTCGAATTGCCTCCGACGCCCCTCATCTCGGCGCCGCGGCGTTCTCACGGGGTCGGACAACCGACCGATACGGGGGTCAGTATCGTCCCGACTTCCGTCGAGCGCACCTCGTTTGTCCCGAGATGGACAGCAAAAGGTCGCATCCCGGTCCAGGCGGTGCTCGGGGGTGCCGGAACGGGATGCGACCGGTTCGATCGTCCCGCCCGCCTGCCACTCGGGTCGCGGGTAGCCGACTACCCGTTTCCGGCGCACGCGGTACTCACGCGGCACCGCGCCGCACGCGGTGCCGCCGTTCGAACCGACCTCGGTGACCACCGGCACATACTCGCACCGGGGTACGACACGTTCCGTGCGCCGCGAGACATGCCCAGACCGCTGCGACACGCGACAAACCCGGCGGAATCAAGCCCGCTCGCGCGCCCGGAAAGGGATCCACGCCACACAGCGACCACCCGGAACGTTTCCGGTCGGAAACGCTTTTCGTATTGCCTCGCTCGGCGCCGAATGGAATGGTCTGCACCGCAACATCTTTGACAAACGCCAGGTCATAGCCACACCACACGACCGTCACGGCCCGCGGTCCGCCGCCGCGAACGAGCAACCACAACGCGTGTCGCCTAACCGAAAATCTTGGAAAGTGGCCACCCCCATGCGCACACAATCACAAATCTTCGCGTAGGATCAGTCACGTCGGCCCCTCCCCCCCGGGCCGACCTTACGCGGGCCTCGGCTAACTCCCCCCCTTCGCCGAGGCCCGCTCCCTATTTCCGGACCCTTTTTCGCGGCCCGATCTTCCGCTCAGTCGCTGGTTTCCGTGTCGAAGCCGACCGCACGCCAGGCGGTTGCCAGCCGCTGCGCCCGCACCCGTCCCGCGGTGCCGAACAGCGGGCGATCCCGTTCCCAGCGCTCCCGGGCGACCGGATCGGCGGCTTCCCAGAGCGGCGCGAGCTCGTCCACCACCCGGCCGAATTCGGCGAAGACACCGCCGAGCGCGATGTGCACACCGGGCGACGCGGGCCGGTCGAGATCCAGTCCACGCACCGCGGCCGCCAATGCGAGCAGTCGCTCGAGCACCGGGCGCGGCCAGGACGACTCCCGCGCCACCCGCACCAGCCAGCCGAGCGCGCCCGCGAGCACGTGCACGTCCTCGATGGTGCGGAACGGCTTGAGGAAATCGGTGTAGCCGTCGCCGGGCAGCACGATCGCGGGCGCGTCGGTGAAAGTGACGGTCGCGTGCGGGATCTCCGGCGCGAACGGCGCGGGGGGCAGATCCGTCACCACGACGCCCGGCGCCGAGGTCTCGACGAGCGCGGCCCGCAGCATGTTGCGACCGTCGGCCGCGGCGCCCGCGCTGGCGATGACCACCAGCCTGCGCGCCAGACTGCCCAGCGTGGTGAAGGCCTTGGTGCCGCTGACCGTCGCAGCGCCGTCGCGCTCGGTCAGCGCGGTGCGGATGGCAGAGGGGTGCGCGCCGCCCGCCTCGGTCGCCGACACCGCGACCGCGTCCTCGGCGGGCAGTTCGGGCAGCAAGGCGCGCAGCGCCTCCTGGTAGCCGGAGAGGAACGCGAAGCCGAGCCGGTCGGCCGCGAAACCGCCCGCGATGGCGGCGTCGACGGGTTCGGCGAAACGGGCGGCGACCGCGCGATGCCGCGCCCAGGCGGCCGTCACGGAGTCGACCGGATCGCCCGGCGGTTCGGTCAGCAGATAGTCGAGCACAGAGTCCACTCCTGCACGCTAGCCCGACCACGGCCGGAGACCGACTGTTCGGCCGGACTGGTAGCCCGCGCCGGGTCCTCCCTCAGTTCCCGATTCGACCGCGTACGACGCGGCCGCCGTCGCTCCGGTGTGAGCTCGAGCAAACATTCGGACACACCCAGGCTCCGGTCAGCGGATTCTCAGGACTCGCGGGTATCACTGAGGGGTCCTATCCGCCTCGGGAGGAGTCTGACCTGTGAAACAGCCGGACGAGGACCGCAGAAAGGAACTCTTCGACGCCGAGGCCCGCATCTCGTGGGTGCTCGCGGCGCTGGCCGGTCTGATCGGCGCGGCGGCCTTTATGCACACTGCCGGTTACTTCGTCACGTTCATGACGGGCAATACCGAGCGCTCCGTGCTCGGCTACTTCCACGAGGAACCCGATGTGGCCGTCGCGGCCGCGCTGCTGCTCGTCTCGTTCCTGTCCGGCGTGGTCGTCGCCTCGTGGTGTCGCAGGCGCTACTGGTCGGGTCATCCGCACGGACCCACTCTGCTCACCACCGCGTGCCTGACCTTGGCCACCGTCATCGACCTGGCGCTCTACCTCGTAACGGATACGACCAAGATCGATTTCGTCCCGATCCTGTTCGTCGCCTTCGGCGTCGGAGCGCTGAACACCTCGTTCGTCAAGGACGGCGAGGTCTCGGTGCCGCTCAGCTACGTCACCGGCACACTGGTGAAATTGGGCCAGGGCATCGAACGTCACGTCAGCGGGGGCGACTACGCCGACTGGCTCGGCTACTTCCTGCTGTATCTGTCGTTCGGGCTCGGCGCCCTGCTCGGCGGTCTGCTGAGCTTGATGGTCGCGGGCTGGGCGATGCTGATCACCGCGACGGTGGTGTGCACCCTCGTGACCGGCTACACCTACCTGCATCTGGACAAGCACGGCCCGCTGCCGATCGAGGAACGCCGCGAGACAAACGACGCATAAACGTTTCATCAGTGCGTTCCGCGGCTACAGTCGAGGCATGGCCATCGCCTGCTCGAGCGTTGTCGCCGCGCCCCGGTCCGAGGTCTTCGCCTGGTACGCCCGCCCCGGCGCCTTCACCAGGCTCGCGCCGCCGTGGCAGCCCGTCTCCCTGATCGCCGAGACCGATTCCCTCGCCGACGGACGCGCGGTGCTCGGCCTGCCCGGCGGGCTGCGCTGGGTGGCCAGGCACGATCCCGACGGCTACCAGCCGCCGCGGCGTTTCGTCGACGCCGTCACCGCGGACGGCCTCGCCTCCGAGCCGGCGGCCCGGCTGCTGCGCTGGCGGCACGTGCACGAATTCGAAGAGGTCGACGCACGGCACACCCGCGTGATCGATCGGGTGGACACACCGATCCCCGAATTCGTCCTGCGGCCGACGTTCGACTACCGATACCGCCAGCTCGCCGACGACCTGCTCGCGCACCGCCGCGCCGCCGAGCACGGCTTCGGCACGACGACCATCGCGGTGACCGGGGCATCGGGCCTGATCGGCACCGCGCTGTGCGCCTTCCTGAGCACCGGTGGTCACCGCGTGCTTCGCCTCGTCCGTCATCCGGCGCGCACGCCGGACGAACGCCGATGGGACCCCGCCGATCCGGATCCCGCGCTGTTCGACGGTGTGGATGCGGTGGTGCACCTGGCGGGCGCGTCGATCGCGGGACGGTTCACCGAGGACCACAAGCGGGCCGTCCGCGAGAGCAGGATCGGACCGACACGCAAGCTCGCCGAACTCGCCGCGCGATCCGGACTTTCGACCTTCGTCAGCGCCTCCGCCATCGGCTTGTACGGCTACGACCGCGGCGACGAGACGCTCACCGAGGAAGCCGACCGTGGCGACGGCTTCCTCGCCGAGGTGGTCGCGGATTGGGAGGCGGCCACCGGCCCCGCCGAAGACGCGGGCATCCGCACGATCCGGGTCCGCACCGGCATCGTGCAATCCCCGCGGGGCGGCACCTTGCGGTTGCTGCGTCCGCTGTTCGGTGCGGGCCTCGGCGGCCGGATCGGCGACGGGCGCCAATGGCTGTCCTGGATCGGGCTGGACGACCTGGTCGACGTGTACCACCGCGCGCTCTGGGACGAATCCCTCGCGGGCCCGATCAATGCCGTTGCGCCGCAGCCGGTCCGCAACAGCGAATACACGGAGGTGCTCGCGCACGTGCTGCACCGTCCCGCCCTGCTGCCGGTGCCCGACTTCGGTCCGGCCCTGCTGCTCGGCAGGCAGGGCGCGCGTGAACTGGCCGCCGCCGACCAGCGCGTGCTACCGACCCGGCTGGTCGCCGCGGGCCACATGTTCCGAACTCCCGACCTCGACGCGACCCTGCGTCACCTGCTCGGCCGAATCCCACGGTGAAATCCGCTGGGCCGACTCGCCGCCGGTCGCTCTCAGCGCAGCCGATCCACCGCCGCGGCGAGACTTTCCACCCGCTCGGCGGCATCGGGCAGGATCACGTCGTCCCAGCCGGGACCTCCTGCGAACACCCGGGCCCCCGCCGCGAGACACGCGCGCACCGCAGAAGTCAGCGCCGTCGACTCGCGCTGCGACCAGAGCAGCACCGCGGCCGGTTTCGCGGGCCGGGCCAAGGCGTCGACGAGCGCCGCGGTCGGCACATCGGGGCCGAGCATCCGGGCGCCGACCCCGCGTTCGGCCAGCGCGGCCCGCAGCACGTCGAGCGGCAGCGCGTGCGTTTCGCCGCTCGTACAGGCGAGCACGGCGCTCGCGGGGCCGACCGGCGGATTGGTGCGCTGCATCGCGGCCGCGACGCACCAGGACAATAGATGCTCGACATCCACGCAGCCCTCGCCGCCGCCCTGCCGCGCGACGATGTCGGCGAAAGCGGGACGGCACAACCGTTCCCAGGTGTCGACGACGCCGTAAGCGCGGAGGTGCGATTCCACCAGCGCGCTGACCGTGCCGGTCTCCAGGGCGAACGCGGCGGCGAGCAACGCGTCCCGGTCGCCGAGCCCGAGCGCGGGTCCGCGCGCGGCCGCGGCGGCGCCTGCCGGGCTCGCACCACCCTGGATCAGCGCGAGCATGCGCTCCAGCACCGCGATGTCGGTCTCGGAGTAGAGCCGGTGGCGGCCGGGCCGGTCCTGGGCGGGCCCGATCCGGTAGCGCCGGTTCCAGCTGCGCAGCGTCGCGGTCGGGATACCGAGACGCTCGGCCACCGCGCGCACCGTGTAACCGGCCGCGTCGGAGGTGGGAACGGAACCGGCGGGCATCGTCTCATTCTGCCCGGTCGACACCGTCCCGCTGAGCACGGACGCCCGGATTCGCGTCGTTCCTGATGAACTTTTTGCATCGTTTATGCATCGTTGACTGATAGCATGGCGAGTGTCACCGACCCGAGGAGCTGTCATGGACTCTCGCCGAACAGCGTGGTGGTGTGTGCGCCTGGCTTCTGTCGTCGTGGCGGCGGGCGCGGCCGCCGGAACGGCGGCGGCCGAACCGCCCGCCCCGGTATCCAGTTTGGAGCTGGACCGCTACCTCGGACAGTGGCGTCAGCTCGCCGCGATCCCCCAGTACTTCAACCTGGCCTGCGCCCGCGACACCACCGCCGACTACGCGCTCGATCCGCGTGGCGACATCGCCGTGCACAATCGGTGCATCACGTGGACGGGCGCGGTCAACGAAATCCGCGGCACCGCGACGGTCAACGATCGAGCCACGGGCGCGCAGCTGCACGTCAGCTTCCCCGGCGTGCCGACCCAGGACCAGCCGAACGGGCCGACGAACTACATCGTCACCGCGCTCGGCCCGGACTACTCGTGGGCCGTCGTCACCAACCCGACCCGGAGCTCAGGATTCGTGCTGGCCCGCGATCCCGCACTCGACCCGCGGGGATGGGCAGACGTACGCGCGGCGATCATCGCGGCGGGCCAGGACCCGTGTACGTATCTCACCTCGCCCACCACCGGCGGGCTGTCCGCGATCGAACCACTGTGCGCGACATGAGGTTCGAGCTGGTGCGGTCCCCGCGAGGGCCGCGTTCGCGCCGGTGCGGCAGAGCCGCCCGTGCCGGCGCGGCGCGTCCCTCGTGGGGCCCGCGGCGGCGGTGCGGAGGCGGCCGATGACCACCACGGTGGCGCTGTTCACCCGCGACCTGCGAGTGCACGACAATCCGGTGCTCACGGCGGCGCACCGGGAAGGCGACGCGGTGGTTCCGCTGTTCGTCGTCGATCGCGACCTGGTGCCGGATCACTGCCCGCCCAACCGCGCTCACTTCCTCGCCGCCGCACTGGCCGAACTCGACGACGAACTGCACGCCATCGGCGGACGGCTGGTGCTGCGCCGCGGCGACGTCGTGGACGAGGTCGACCGGCTCGTCGCCGAAATCGGCGCGGCGAGCGTGCATCTCGCCGAGGACGTGAGCCGGTACAGCCGCGCGCGCGAACAAGCGTTACGAGACCGACTGCGGCGCGGCGACTGTCGGGTGCACGCGCACGCCGCCACGGTCACGGCGACCGACCCCGAGCTGCTGACGCCGTCGACCGGCCGCGATCACTTCGCGGTCTTCACCCCCTACTTCCGGCGCTGGACGGAAACACATCAGCGCAAGCCGCTCGGCACACCGCGCGCCCTCACCCTGCCGCGGATCTCCGGTGACGCGCTGCCCGATCCCGGCGACCTGAGCTCGGGCGAGCCGTCACCGCAGCTGACCGTGGGCGGCGAGACCACGGGCCGAAAACTGCTCCGCGACTGGCTGTCCGGCCCGCTCGCCGGGTACGCGCGGCACAGCGACGATCTGGCCGCCGATGCCACCTCCCGGCTCTCGCCTTACCTGCACTTCGGCTGCCTCTCCCCCACCGAGGTGGTGCGCCGAGTCGACATGTCGACCGAGGGCGGGCACGCCTTCGCCAGGCAGCTGGCCTGGCGCGATTTCCACCACCAACTCCTCGCCGCCCGGCCCGACGCCGCCTGGCACGACTATCGCGCGCGACCGATCCGCTGGCGCGACGATCCGGAGGCGGTGGACGCGTGGCGAGAAGGACGCACCGGCTACCCGATCGTCGACGCGGGCATGCGGCAACTGCGCGCCGAAGGCTGGATGCCGGGCCGAGCGCGACTGATCGCGGCCAGCTTCCTCACCAAATCCCTTCGGGTGCACTGGCGCATCGGCGCGGACCATTTTCTGCACTGGCTCGTCGACGCCGATCTCGCCAACAACCAGCTCAACTGGCAGTGGGTGGCGGGCACCGGCACCGACACCAGGCCGAACCGAGTACTGAACCCGCTGCGCCAAGCCAAACGCTACGACCCCGAAGGGGATTACGTCCGGCGTTGGATCCCGGAACTCGCGCACCTCGATGGCCCGATGATCCACACACCGTGGCGCGCGGACGCCGACTATCCCGCACCGATCATCGACTGCGTCGGCATGTGACGGCCGATGAACACGCTGTACTGCGACTGTCGGTATCGGCGATTACGTTTGGCCGAGTGGATAATTCACGACAGCCAATGCGGAGCGAGTTCGCCGCTCTCGTGCGCCGACACCTCGACGATCTCGGCATCGAGGGCGCGAAGTATCAGCCCGGCGAGTTCTGCTTCGAACTGCCCGACGGCCTGGTCATCAACCTGCACAACATCTTCCGCGACACCGCCGAGACGACGCCGGAGGACCGTTCGGAGCGCGTCACGCGATTCCTCAGGGCGCTGACCGCCGACGACGAGGTGCCCACGTATTGGGAATCGGTCCGGCCCATGATCTTTCCGGCGCTGCGCCCGTCCACTTACGGAGGGCTCGGTTTTCGGCCGCTCTCCCGGCCTGCCTTTCCCTTCGTCGACGAACTGATCGTGATCGACCTGCCCGACAGGCGCGTGATCGTCACGAACGATCACGTGAAGAGCTGGGGCATCACCCCCTACGAAGTGTTCGACGCCGCGCGCGAGAACCTCGCCGAAAAGGCGCCCGCCCTCGAGCTGGAGGAGGGCGGCTACTCCCGCATCGTCGACACCGGCGACCTCTACGCGACCTCCTGGCTGTTGCTGCCCGGCTGGCTGTCCTCGCTGGGCGCCGAGGGTCGCCGCGCCGTCGCCTTCATCCCTGAGGACGAATGCCTCATCCTCGCGCTGGACGAACCCGAACTCCTCGCGCACCTCTTCGACGCCGCCGAGGAGCAATACGTCGACGCGGTGCGGCGCCTCTCACCCCAGGCCTACACCACCAACGGGAACGGCGTGGTCGTCCCGTTCGACCTGGCGGGCCCGCACCCGCAGCTGCACGCCGCCCACCGGGCGCGCGGCGGTCTGGCCAGCACCGAGTACCACGCCCAGCAGGGCGAGCTCATCGAGGCGCTGGACGAGGAGGACGGCTTCGCCCCCTACGGCATCGACCCTGCCTATCCCTCCGAGCTCCACTTCGCGGCCGGCGACAGCGGTTCCTACACCATTGCCCCCTGGGCGGCCGAGGTCGAGACGCTGCTCCCCGAAGCCGACTACATCGATCTCTGCCTGACCGACGAGAACAACGAGATCGTCGAAACCCTCGCCATCCCCTTCGCCACCCTCGCGGCCGTCACCGAGCTCACCCCGGTCCCCACCTTGAACCCGCCCCGCTACCTGGCCAGAAACTGGCCCGACGCCCCCACCCTCGCGCGCCTGCGCGCCCTCGCGGTCGACCTCTAGCCGAAAACGGGAATCGGCGCGTGCTCACGGAAGCGCGCGCCGATATGCGTGGAGCCTAGGGGAATCGAACCCCTAACCCCTGCCTTGCAAAGGCAGTGCTCTGCCAATTGAGCTAAGGCCCCGTGCCCCGTAGCTGGGATGGAGTGAGCCCCGTGGCTGGAATGGATTTCAGCGAGTGGTGACCTCGTGCCACAAGTCCGCTTCGTCGCGCTTGCGCAGCTTGGTGATTCCGAAGAGAACCGCGACCACGACACCGACCGTGAGAAGAAGTTTCATGGTCCCCACCCTACTCGGCACACGGCCGGAACCGAATGCCGCGCGGGCGCGTCATAGACAACGAGCGAACACCTGTGCGCACAGAAGTCTTCGCTCCCGAGCCGCCGCGAAGCGCCACCGAAGGATCGGCCCTTTTCGTTCGGCCGCAAGGAAGTTCGTGATGGTAACGTCCGGCCCCGGCGCATCCGGGTATGCCGTGACGTCATGGGAGAGGGAAGGGGAGTCCGATGATCGGCGAGGATCTCGGCGACGCCGCCGAGAATTTGACCCGCTGGGCGGAGAATCTCGAGCGCAAAGCACAGAAATATCAGGATTTGCAGGGCCGGATGGCGGCACTGACGATCACCGAGTCCACCAGCGACAACCGGATCGGCGTGACGGTCGACAGCAATGGCGTGCCGACCGCGATCCACTTGGCAGCAAGCACCAGGGGTATGGATCCCGCCGCCGTTTCCTCGGCCATCATGTCGTGCCTGCGCAGCGCTCAGGCCAAGCTGCGCAGCAATGTCACGGCCCTCGTGCATGAGATGGTCGGCGATGACGGGCCCGGTGCGGGCATCATCGGACAGTACGCGCAGCGTTTCCCCGATCCCGAACCACAATCGCCGACGCCGCTTTCCTCTGCCCCGCAGGCGCCGAGCCACACGGCACCGCAGACGCCCACTTATCCGCCGCAGACGCCCAGCTACACGCCACAGCAGACACCCTCCGGATGGCCGTCGGCCGCGCCGCCGTCGGATGCGCCGCCGCGGCCCACAAGCCGGAAACCCGATCGAGACCAGATCGTCCGCCCGGATGAGCGCGACGAGGACGATGCGTACTACAACCGAAAGTCGTGGTTGATCTGACCATGGGAAATCCTGACGCCGTGTCGGTCGACCCCGAGGAAGTACGCAATCATGCGACCTCGCTCGAGACCCTGATGACGAGCTTGACCATGTCGCTGGAGGCCGCGAGCTATCTCGGGTCCGCTGATGACGGATTCGGTACCTATCCCCGGCCCCTCGTAAAAATGGTCTTCGATGACGATCAACGCGGCATGGTCGACGCGCTGCGCAAGCTCTCGGAGACTGTCGCTGCCCTACCGGACAACCTGAAGACGGTGGCAACAACGTTCGAAGACGTCGACGGAAAGATCGCGACGTCGCTCGCCGAACTGCAAGAGCAGATCCGCAACTCTAGTGGGGCACGATGAGTTTCAACGACCAGCCGGTGCCCGAGAACGACCTGATCGACAAGGGCGTCGACCATCGCACTCAGTACTACCAGGAGGATGTCTCTTTCCTGTCGAACGTCGGCTTGGCGGGCGACGAAGAACTAGGCGGCATCGGGGTAACGAAAGGCACGTTGGCCGGGGATGCCTGGGACATCTACGGGAACATCCGGGCGGGCAACATTGGGGAGTCCGTCTTCGGCGCGGCCGGTGTCGGCGCGTCCATAGCAGAAGCGATCACCGATCCATTCGCATTCGTCGGCGGCCAGATCGCACGGTGGATGTTCGAGCACATCGAGCCGATGCGCCAAGCCCTCGAATCGCTGGCGGGTAATCCCACCATGGTCGAGGCGTACTCGACGTCCTGGTTCGAAATTTCCAAAGAACTGACCGGTATAGGTGAGGCGTGGAAGACGGGCCTCACAACGGACATCTCGACGTGGACCGGCAGCGCGGGCGACGCGTACCGCAACCGCGCCAACGAGCTCATCGACAAGATCAGCACGGCCGCTGGACTTGCGGCCGGCCTCGGTGCATCCATGGATCTTGTGTCGAAGTGGGTCGACATCGCCCGCACTTTGGTGCGAGACATCCTGTCGAGCATGATCGGTGCGGCGATCGGATACACGATCGAACTCGCTGTGACCGCTGGTGCGGCGGCCGGACACGTCATCGCGTCGGCGCTGCGTCGTTTCGCCCGGGACAGCCTGGAGATCTCGGTCTACCTGAAAGATCTCGCGAAATCGTTCATGGACCTCAAAACGTACCGGGAGCCCGCAGCGAAGTTCATGGCGCATCTCATGGGCATGGACGAGGAACCGGAAGCACAACCCGCCTAGCTCATTGGATGGAGTCCCAGTTGTACAACGATTTTCCGAGCGAGCACCAGCGCGCAAGCGAACCGATCGAGCACGGTCCGTCTGCCATTGGACCGCAAGGCCTTCCGCTGAAGCACGGCACCGCGCACCACCCGATAGACGCATACCGATCGGAGGCGGGGCCGACAGGCATTCTGGTGGATACCGGGTACTACCGTTATTGGCTCCTGGGGCCCGCGTACGCCTCGGCGCGGCCCCATATCCTGGTGAACGGCATCGAAGTGCGCGAGACGAAATGGGGACTCACCCAGGTTCCGGTCGGTCCCGGCGTCCACCACCTCGAAGTCTTCACCGGCGGGCCCAATCGGTTCTGGTCGGGAAGGACCTGGTCCAAACGACAGCCCATCGGTTTCGCCGATGCGGCCGTACCGGTTCGGTCCGGTCAACAAACCACTGTCCACTACCGCTCACCTTCGCTGTATCTGTTCAAGGGCGCGATCGGCCCGGAACCGATGGAGTGCCCAGGGATGTGGTGGGTGTGGGTGAGCTGGGCGCTGATCGGTTCATTAGCGCTGATGGTTCTCTACGGAGTGATAGCTGACTTGGTCAGCTGACGAGAGCTCGATCCGCCGCTACTACCGCAACGATGTGGACGACGCCATCCGAGGCCGAGAACAACAGCTGATAGCTGTTCCTCGGCCCGGAACGGGCGCGCCGATCGCGGCCCGAAAAAGCGGAGAGCGTGCGATTTTACGGCGGTTACCTCAGCCCGGAGCGCGATCACGCGACGCAACAAAGACGTGTTGTGGAGCCTAGGGGAATCGAACCCCTAACCCCTGCCTTGCAAAGGCAGTGCTCTGCCAATTGAGCTAAGGCCCCTTGCCTACGGGAAATGGCGTCGGACCGCCAGAATGGTCGTAGACCGGAATGGGAGTGGGCCTAGGAGGACTTGAACCTCCGACCTCTTCGTTATCAGCGAAGCGCTCTAACCGCCTGAGCTATAGGCCCGTGTGACATCGGTTCAGGGTCGTGTACTGGAACATACCAACCTGAACCCGCCGAGGAGAAAGGTTACCCGACGCCACCGGATTCAACCAAAACGGCTGGTAGCGGGCCTGGAGTGGGCAATTTCCAGCCGCCCGCGACAGCGGGGGCAACCGACTCGACAGGCCGATGCCTCGCCGCACACGGCAACGGCCGGTATCCACCCCGAAGGGCTGATACCGGCCGTTGCCGAGAACTTCCGCGGCTCGGGTGCCTCCGCCTTCGCTCCACTGTGCGCGGAGCTGTCGACGGAACTCGCCCGGCTGCGCGACTAGTCCGGGTCCGCGAGGGTGACCTGGATGCCGCCGACCAGATCGCAGCACTGGTTGTAGATGAACGTGCCCACCGTGCCGAGCGCGGTGAACAGCACCACGTTGATCAGCCCGATGACGCCGGCGTAGCCGAACACCGTGCCCGCATCGATCAGGCCCACCGAACCGCTGTCCTGGGACACCATGTCGGTGAAGGTGTTGTTCAGGCGCTCCCACACGCCCATACCCTCGAGCACGATGTAGAGCAGGCCGACAGCGAGCATCCACACGAAGAACAGCGCCACGCTGATCACCAGCGAGATCTTCAGCGTCGACCAGGGGTCGATGCGGCGGATCTGCACGGTGGCGCGCAGCGGCTCACCGGAGGTGGCGGCCGCGGCCATCGCGACCGGCGCCGCGGGCGAGATGTGCCCCTGCGGGGCCATGCCGACGGGTTCGGGGTGCGGTAGTGGGTGCCGGATCTCGGACAGGTCGGGCATGTCCTTGATGAGTTCCGGCCGCGCGATGCTGCGGGTGGGTCCGTCGATGCCGACCGATTTCACCATCGCCGCTTCCTTGCGCGCCGCCTTGGCCGCGAGGTCGGCCGTGGTGCGGGCATTGGTGGCGCCGCCGCCCAGGCCGACTGCCGCGCCGCCACCGGCGCCGTTGCCCATCCCGCCGCCACCGCCCGCGGCGGCCGCGCCGTTGCCCACCCCGCCACCGCCCGCGGGCGGCCTGCCCGCGACCGGCGCCTGACCGGGCCGATACAGGTTGGACTGCGGCTCGCGCTGGGGCAGCTGCGACCAGCCGTCCTTGTACTGCGCCTGACCGCCGCCCGGCCCCTTCTTCTCCGGGCCGTCGGGACCGCCGCCTGGTTCGGCGGACGGGCCCATCCGCACGGTCTCCTGGTCGAACCCTTCCTTCGCGCCGCCGGACTCCGGTGCACCCTGCTTCGGCGCGAAATCGCCTTGCTTGCCCGCATTCTGCTGCGGCTGGCCACCCTGCTGGCCACCGGCCGGCTGTCCGGATTCGGGCGCGCCCGGCCTGGGGATCGGCCGCGGCGGAATCGGGGACGGTGCGATCCGCTCGGTCACACCATTCGTGGGGTGCCCGTCATTCGGCTGATTCGGAGTGGTCAATGGGAATCCTTAGATCCGTTCGTTGCCGCCGCTGGAGGGTTACTGCTGAGAGGAACCGGAGTCGTCGCCACCGTCGACCTGATCGGGTTCGTCGGCGTTGCGCGCGATAGCAAGCAACGTATCGCCCTCGGCGAGGTTCATCAATCGCACGCCCTTGGTCTGTCGCCCCGCCTTGCGAACCTGCTTTGCCGCCGTCCGGATGACTCCACCGCCGGACGTGATCGCGTAGAGCTCATCCTCGTCGTCGACGATGAGCGCACCGACCAGAGTGCCACGCCGGGCGTCGAACTGGATAGTCAATACACCTTTACCGCCACGTCCCTGCGCGGTGTACTCCTCGATGGCGGTGCGCTTCGCGTAGCCGCCCGAGGTCGCGACCAGCAGATACGTTTCGGGCCGAACGACGTTGAGCGACAACAGCTCGTCGTCGGCGTTGAACCGCATGCCCTGCACGCCGGAGGTGGCGCGGCCCATCGGACGCAGCGCCTCGTCGGTGGCCGAGAAGCGGATCGACTGGCCCTGCGCCGAGACGAGCAGCAGGTCGTCGTCCGCCGAGCAGAGCACGGCGCCGACCAGCTCGTCCTCGTCGCGCAGGTTCACCGCGACGATGCCGCCGCTGCGGTTGGAATCGAAGTCGGACAGCCTCGATTTCTTCACGAGGCCATTCTTCGTGGCCAGCACCAGATACGGGGCGTCTTCGTAGGATTTGATCTGAATGATCTGGGCGATCTTCTCGTCCGGCTGGAAAGCCAGCAGGTTGGCCACGTGCTGACCGCGCGCGGTGCGGTTGGCCTCGGGCAGCTCGTACGCCTTGGCGCGGTAGACCCGGCCCTTGTTCGTGAAGAACAGCAGCCAGTCGTGCGTCGAGGTGACGAAGAAGTGCTTGACGATGTCGTCCTGCTTGAGACCCGCGCCCTGCACGCCCTTGCCGCCGCGCTTCTGCGAGCGGTAGAGATCGGTCTTGGTGCGCTTGGCGTAGCCGGTCTCGGTGATGGTGACGACCACGTCCTCGCGGGCGATCAGATCTTCGTCGGCCACGTCGCCGTCGGCCGCGATGATCCGGGTGCGCCGCTCGTCGCCGTACTTCTCGACGATCTCGGCCAGCTCGTCGCGCACGATCGCGCGCTGCCGCTCCGGCTTGTCGAGAATGTCCTTGTAGTCGGCGATTTCGCTCTCGATCTTGGCCAGATCGTCGACGATCTTCTGCCGCTCCAGCGCGGAGAGGCGCCGCAGCTGCATGTCGAGGATGGCGGTGGCCTGGATCTCGTCGATCTCGAGCAGCTGCATCAGGCCGGTGCGCGCGGTGTCGGTGTTGGCCGAACGCCGGATCAGCGCGATGACCTCGTCGAGCGCGTCGAGCGCCTTGACCAGGCCGCGCAGGATGTGGGCCCGCTCCTCGGCCTTGCGCAGCAAGTAGCGGGTACGCCGGACGATGACTTCCAACTGGTGATCGACGTAGAGCCGGATCATCTGGTCCAGGCGCAGTGTGCGCGGCACACCGTCGACGATCGACAGCATGTTGGCGCCGAAGCTGGTCTGCAGCTGGGTGTGCTTGTAGAGGTTGTTCAGCACCACCTTGGCGACGGCATCACGCTTGACCGTCACCACGATTCGCATGCCCGCGCGGTCGGAGGACTCGTCGTGGATATCCGAGATACCCGCGATCTTGCCGTCTTTCACCTGCTCGGCGATCGAGTTGATGAAGTTGTCGGTGTTGACCTGGTACGGCAGCTCGGTGATGACGATCGTGGTGCGACCGCGGTTGTCCTCTTCGATCTCCACCACACCGCGCATGCGGATCGAGCCGCGACCGGTCGTGTAGGCGTCGTTGATGCCCTGGTTGCCGACGATCAGGCCGTGCGTCGGGAAGTCCGGACCCTTGACCCGCTCCATGCACGCGGCGAGGGTGCTCTCCTCGTCCGCGTCGTGGTTCTCCAGCGCCCAGTAGATCGCCTCGGCGAGCTCGTTGAGGTTGTGCGGCGGAATGTTGGTCGCCATGCCGACCGCGATGCCGTTGGAGCCGTTCATCAACAGGTTCGGCACCCGGCTGGGGAGAACCACCGGCTCCTGCGAACGACCGTCGTAGTTCGGCGTGAAATCGACCGTTTCGTGGTCGATTTCCCGCAGCAGCTCCATCGCGAGCGGCGTCAGGCGGCACTCGGTGTACCGCATGGCGGCCGCGCCGTCGTTGCCGCGCGAGCCGAAGTTGCCCTGGCCGTCGACCAGCGGGTAGCGCAACGACCACGGCTGGGCCATGCGGACCAGGGTGTCGTAGATCGAGGCGTCACCGTGCGGGTGGTAGTTACCCATGGTCTCGGCGACCGGACGCGCGGACTTCACGTAGCCGCGGTCGGGACGGTAGCCGTTGTCGTACATCGCGTAGAGCACGCGCCGGTGCACCGGCTTGAGGCCGTCGCGCACGTCGGGCAGCGCGCGGCCCACGATCACGCTCATCGCGTAATCGATGTAGCTGCTCTGCATTTCGTTCTGAATGTCGACCGGCTCGATCCGGTCGCCTGCACCACCGTTCGGGGGCAGCGTTGTCTCAGTCATGCGGTCTCCTTAGCGGGGCGTGAAAAGGCTGAATGGCAGCGGGTTCTCACGCCGGCTACACGTCGAGGAAGCGAACGTCCTTGGCATTGCGGGTGATGAAGCTGCGACGCGCCTCGACGTCCTCGCCCATCAGGACGGAGAACAGCTCGTCGGCCGCGGCCGCGTCATCGAGCGTCACTTGACGAAGCACCCGCACCGCGGGGTCCATCGTGGTCTCCCACAGCTCCTTGGCGTTCATCTCGCCGAGACCCTTGTAGCGCTGGACGCCGTCGTCCTTGTTGATCTTCTTGCCCGCCGCGAGGCCCGCCTCGAGCAGACCGTCGCGCTCCCGGTCGGAGTAGGCGAACTCCGGATCACTGCGCTGCCACTTGAGCTTGTACAGCGGCGGCTGGGCCAGGTAGACGTGTCCGTGCTCGACCAGCGGCCGCATGAAGCGGAACAGCAGGGTCAGCAGCAGGGTCGAGATGTGCTGGCCGTCCACGTCGGCGTCGGCCATCAGCACGATCTTGTGATAGCGCAGCTTGGCGATGTCGAACTCGTCGTGGATGCCGGTGCCGAAGGCGGTGATGATCGACTGGACCTCGTTGTTCTTGAGGACCCGGTCGATGCGCGCCTTCTCGACGTTGATGATCTTGCCGCGCAGCGGAAGGATCGCCTGATACATCGAGTCGCGGCCGGACTTGGCCGAGCCACCGGCGGAGTCGCCCTCGACGATGTAGATCTCGGACTTGCTCGGGTCCTTGGAGCGGCAGTCGGCCAGCTTGCCGGGCAGACCGCCCAGATCGGTAGCGGACTTGCGACGCACCAGCTCGCGCGCCTTGCGCGCCGCGACGCGGGCCTGCGCCGACGAGACCGCCTTCTGCACGATGGTCTTCGCGTCGGCCGGGTTGGCCTCGAACCAGTGCGCGAGGTGCTCGTTGCAGGTGCGCTGCACGAACGACTTGACCTCGGTATTGCCGAGCTTGGTCTTGGTCTGGCCCTCGAACTGCGGGTCGGAGATCTTCACGCTCACGATCGCGGCGAGGCCCTCGCGGATGTCGTCGCCGGTGAGGTTGCCGTCCTTCTCCTTGAGCAGCTTCTTGTCCTTCGCGTACTTGTTCACCACCGTGGTGAGCGCGGCGCGGAAGCCCTCTTCGTGGGTGCCGCCCTCGTGGGTGTTGATGGTGTTGGCGAAGGTGTGCACGGACTCGGAGTAACCCGAGTTCCACTGCATGGCGACCTCAAGCTCGTGGCCGGTGCCCTTGCCGGTGAAGGCGACCACCGAGTTGTGGATCGGCTGCTTGGTCCGGTTGAGGTGCTTGACGAAGTCCTCGAGCCCGCCCGGGTAGTGGTAGGTGCGGACCTTGACCTTCGGCTCCGCGGTGACGGGCGCGTTCTCGTCGAGGTGCTTGGGCGCCTCGGCGGTGTCGCTGACGACTTCGTCGGTGATCTCGTTCTCGGAGACCCGCTGGTCGGTGAGGGTGATGGTGAGCCCCTTGTTCAGGAACGCCATCTCCTGCAGACGCCGCGCGACCGTCTCGAAATTGAAGGTCGTGGTCTCGAAGATCTCCGGATCCGGCCAGAACCGGATGGTGGTTCCGGTGCGCTTGGTCGCCTCGCCCTGCATCAGTTTGCCGGGCTTGGAGTCCTTGTACTCCTGGGTCCAGTGGTAACCGTCGTGGTCGACCTCGGCCTCGAGCCGGCTGGACAGCGCGTTCACCACCGAGATGCCGACGCCGTGCAGACCACCCGACACCGCGTAGGCGTCGGAGTCGAACTTGCCGCCCGCGTGCAGCTGGGTCATGACCACCTCGATGGTGGGGATGCCCTGCGCGTGCATGCCGGTCGGGATGCCGCGGCCGTCGTCGACCACCTCGACGCCGCCGTCGGCGAGCAGGCTCACCTCGACCTTGGTCGCGTAGCCCGCCATCGCCTCGTCGACGGAGTTGTCGACCACTTCCCAGATCAGGTGGTGCAGGCCGCGCTCACCGGTAGAGCCGATGTACATGCCGGGGCGTTTGCGCACCGCCTCGAGTCCCTCGAGGACGGTGATGGAGGAGGCACCGTAATCCTGCTTGCCCGATGTCGCCTTGGTCGAATCGTTGGAGTCCTTGGCAGCCACTGGTCGGTAGCTCTCCTTACTTGCTGACCCCGACGCAGCGATCGCCACAGCGCAAGCGGGGCCCGGGTCTTGACAGGTCGAGATTCACGGGCCCACGCGGGGGCTGCGCGGAACGCGCCGAAGGTTCGCCGCTAGTTACGCCACCATCCTACTGGTAGACCCGCGCCACAATGCACCTACGACACCCCTGACGGCTTCATGGCTGCGAGAAATCGACCGACGACGAGTCGGGTCTTCCTCGCGACCGTTTCAGGGACTCTCAGATGTGCTCAGCACGCCGAGCCGAGCGCTCGCCGCGATCATCGGGAGACCGCGACCCGATCGACGAACTCGGCGGTGCGCGCGGCGAGGGCATCGGGATGCGAGATCGGCGACCAGTGCCTGGCCTCGATCTCGGTGCGGGTCAGGTCCGCCACCCACCGGTCGGCCTCGGCGTGCACCACCGGGCGCACCGCCCTGTCGCCGGTGGAGACGATCAGCTGCACCGGGACCGGCACCGGGCGCGGGCGCGGATTGCGCAGGTGCGCATGGATATTCGCACGGTAGAGCTTGAGGTTGTTGATCATGTCGGCGCGCAACGTCGGCGCGGTCTGTACCAGTGCGGGGTCGAGGCCGTCGAAGAAAGCGAGGAAGCGCGGCCAGCGACCGGACAGTGCGCGCAGCGCCGGATCGGGCAAGCCCGGGATCTGGAAGGCGACGGTGTAGGCCGAGGCGATGCCCTGCGCGAGCGATCCACGCAGCCGGGCCGCCGAGAACGGGCCGCGCAGGTACGCGCCGAGAAAGTCGAGGTTGGGACCGGAGACCGAGCTGAACGACGCGATCCGGTCGCCCGCCGCGGGGTCGCTGACGAGTTCCCAGCCGATCACCGAACCCCAGTCGTGCCCGAGCACGTGCACACGCTGCCCGGGCGCCACCGCGTCTACGACGGCGCGCACGTCGGCGGCCAGTTCCTCGATCCGATAAGCCTGGACCTCGGTGGGCACCGTGCTGTCGCCCGCGCCGCGATTGTCGAACGCGATGACCCGGTAGCGGTCGGCCAGCTCGGCGGCAACGCGATTCCACAGGATGTGAGTATCCGGCCAGCCGTGCACGAGCAGGATCGGCGTTCCCTCGGGATCGCCGCATTCGAACACCGCGAGTTCGACGTCGCCGCAGCGAACGGTCGTGTTGGCCGTGGCGGGGAACGGGCCCGCGGTGCTGATCGTCATCGATCCGTCTCCTGTGCGCGTTGTCGATCCGATGCAGGGCATGGGCGCAGCATCGGGCGTTCCACGTGAAAGCCGCAGGTCCCGAGGCGGGGACTGTGGAGATACCTGTGGATATGCGGATAAACGTAACACCGGGTATCGGATAATTGCCAGAGCGGATTCGGCACTCGACGACCGAGCCCTGGCGGGCGATCAGCCGTACGTGTCGCGCGGACCGCGACCTTTGATGTGCCGCTCGCCCTTGCGCCAGCTGGGCGCGGCGGGGCCGGAGATCTTCAGCTGGGTCACCACGCCGTGGCCGACGGCGGCGTTGATCTTCGCCAGGATCTGGCTCTGGAGCATGCGCAGCTGGGTCGCCCACGCGGTGGACTCGGCGGCGATGCTCAACACACCGTCCTTGAGCGCGATCGGGGTGGCATGCGAGGCGATGTCCTCGCCGACGACACCCGCCCAGCGGCCCAAAACCGTGCCCTCGGCGACCTTGCCGTCCCAGCCGCGGCCCTTGGCGATGCGGGTGGCGAGATGAGACAACAGCTGGGGATCGCGGTCGTCGGGGCGCGCGCCGGACCAGCCCGTGCGCCTGCGCGCGCCGGTACGCAGCTTCCGAACCGGCGAGGCCCTGCCCTGCCCGACCGACTTCCCGCTGGCCTTGGCCGCGGCCCGCGCCTCTTCGAGCGCGCGCCTGGCCAGGTCGATGCCGCGCAACTGCGGCTCACCGCCGGGCTGCTGAGCGCCCTGTTCGGGCTGATCAGTCATCGTCCCGCTCCGTTCGACCGCCTGGTTTGTCCCCAGATCTTGCTCTGTTGTCCCCAACCGCAGGCCGGTCGGGTTCGACGCCGAAACGCCCGGTCAGCGCACCGACCGTCGCGGGGTCGAACGCCTGTTCGTGGCGTTTTCCGGAGGTGCGGCGCAGTGCGGCCGCGATCGCCGAACGATTCCGCACCACTGTGGGAGAACACCTTTCGGCGAGGTTCTCCACAGGCGCTGGGGATGAATCGACAGTCCCGTCCCGACCCCGGTGCAGGGCAACTGTACGGGAGCCCGCCGACGAACCGTCGCACGCGTCGCCGCTCGCCCCGCGTCGGTGTTCCCCCTCTGTGCACAACCCGCGGACTTCCCTGTGGACAGCTTCAGGCGAATCCCGGTGCGGGCTCGACGATGCGTGAGGTGCGGTGCGTCGATTCCCCGGTGGTTTCCACCCGGAGCGGAACCGCGGCCAGTTCTTCTGGCACGTCCTCGGGCACTGCGGCGGTGATCAGTACCTGTTCGGCGCCCGCCGCGACCTCGGCGAGCGCGGTGCGCCGCCGCCGGTCGAGTTCCGCGAAGACGTCGTCGAGCAGCAGCACCGGTTCGGCTCCGGTCGAGCGGAGCAGGTCGAACGCGCCGAGGCGAAGGGCGAGAGCGAAGGACCAGGACTCGCCGTGGCTGGCGAAGCCCTTGGCAGGGGCGTCGCCGAGAACCAACTCGAGATCGTCGCGGTGCGGGCCCACCAGGCAGACACCGCGGTCCAATTCCTTGGACCGCGCCGCGGCGAGCTCCCGCAGCACGATCTCCTCCAGCGCCGCCGTGTCGCCTGCCTGCGGCTCCCGTGCGGGATCGAGGAACTCCGGCGGCAGATAGGCGCTGCGGTAACCGATTGCGGCGGGCCGGGATTCGGGCGCGATCGACCGATAGGCATGGGCGAGATGGGGATACAGGTCGTGCACCAGCCGTAACCGCTCGGCCAGCAGCACCGAGGCGTGCTCGGCCAGGTGCCCGTCCCACACGTCGAGGGTGCTCAGGTCGGCCCGCGATCTCGCTTGCCGCCCAGCGGTTTTCAACAGGGCGGAGCGCTGGCGCAGCACGCGGTCGTAGTCCGCGCGAACGCCGGCCAACCTGGGAAGCCGGGCTGTGCACAACTCGTCGAGGAATCTGCGGCGCTCCCCCGGGTCGCCGCGCACCAGCGCCAGATCCTCCGGCGCGAACAGCACGGTCTGCAGAATGCCGAGTATCTCCCTCGGTCTGCGCACCGGCGATCGGTTGATCTGCGCGCGATTGGCCGCGCCCTGGTTGAGCTCCACGTCGACGCGCAGCTCACGACCGGTGTTGACCACCGTGGCGCCGATCCGCGCTCGCTGCGCGCCCATCCGGATCAGTGGCGCGTCGGCGGCCACCCGGTGCGAGCCCAGGGTGGCCAGATAGCCGATCGCCTCGAGCAGGTTGGTCTTGCCGTTGCCGTTCGATCCCAAGAAAACCGTTCGGCCTGGGGATAATTCGAGTTCCGCGTGCTCCCAGGAGCGGAAGTCGCGCAGCGACAGCGCTCGGATGAACATTCGCTACACCGCCCCGGTCACCACGGGCGACGGCACCGGATCACGCACAGATGCTCAGCCCGGGAGCCGGACCGGCATCAGCAGGTAGATGTAGGAGCTGGCCAGCGCGGCGAAGGACCCGGAGTCGAGCACCGCGGGCTCCTCCTCGCTCGCCGGAAGCAGCACCGCGGGACGGCTGGGGGTGGTGAACCCGAAGGTGACCCGGTCGGAATGCAGCGCGGACAGGCCGTCCACCAGGTAGCCCGGGTTGAAGGCGATGGTCAGCGCTTCGCCGCGGAAATCGGCGGGCAGCCATTCCTCGGCGCGACCCGCGTCGTCGCCGCCTGCCGAGAGCAACAGGCCCTCGCTGGAGAACTCCAGACGCACCTGTGCACCGCGCTCGGCGACCAGGGCGACGCGCTTGATGGCCTCGGTCAGCGCCGCCACTTCCAAGGTGGCGATGGACGTGTGCTCCTTGGGGAGCAACTGACGGAACTTGGGGAATTCCGCGTCGAGCAGCCGGGTGGTGGTGCGGCGGCCCGCGTTGACGATGCCGAGCAGACCGTCCGAGCCCGCGCCGGTGCCCAGCGAGAGCTGCACGGGGGCGTCGGAGGGGCCGAGCGTCTTGGCGGCCTCGGACAGCGTGCGCGCCGGGATGAGCACCGAGGTCTCGATATCGGTGCGGGCGGGCTGCCATTCGATGTGGCGCACGGCGAGCCGGAAGCGGTCGGTGGCCGCGAGAACGACCTGGGGACCCTCGATCTCGACGCGGATACCGGTGAGCATCGGCAGGGTGTCGTCACGGCCCGCCGCGACGGCGACCTGGCCGACGGCCTCGGAGAAGACGTCCACACTCAGTTCACCGGTCTGCTGCGGCACTTCGGGGAGCTGGGGATAGTCCTCGACGGGCATGGTGGGCAGCGAGAACTTGGCGCTGCCACAGGAGATCAGCACGCGGGTGCCGTCGACCGAGACGTCCACCGGCTTGTTGGACAGCGCCTTGGTGATGTCGGCGAGCAGGCGGCCGGAGACCAGGACCTCGCCGGGACCGGCGACCTCGGCCGCGACGCGCATCTGCGCGGAGACCTCGTAGTCGAATCCCGAGACGGTCAGTCCGTCCTCGCTCGCGACCAGCAGCACGCCACCCAGCACCGGCACCGGAGGCCGGGACGGCAGGCTGCGCGCGACCCAGGCGACGGACTCGGCGAAATCCTCTCGAGCGACCCGAAACTTCATGCTCGCAAGCTCCATCGCCCGATCTGTCCTCTCCCGGTTCCGTGATCCGTGTATTGCGTCCGTCCGAACACTGTTGGCTCGGACAGCGTGCTGGCTCGACAGCGTGTGGTTCTCGTCAGGGGGTGCTGGATCGGCCGCACCAGCAGTCTGGCACAGGCGACCGACTTAAAACCGTACCCGCGTGTGGCGCGGCTACCTAGTCCGACCCTCGATTCGCGCTCGCGTGTCCGGAGCGGATGTCTCTGTGTGCGACGGACCGGTCCCCTCTTCTCCTTGCCTGTGCAGACGAGTGGCTCCCGACCGGACGTTGCTCGACCGACTTTCCACACACCCTGTTTTGAAGAGAGATCTATAAGAAGAAGAACTGAAGTAGTAGTAGGCACTGTGGAATCTGTGGACTGAGCCCGTTTGCGCTGGTCCGGGGGTGTGGTGCGGTGGGGATGGCCGTCGGGTGACTCGAGGATGAATTCGAGGCGTCTGTGGAGGTTCGAAAACTGTCCCCCGTTCATCCTCGAGCCGTCCTCGAGTTGTTCCACCGGATTCACCCTGTTGTTCACACGTGTGCACCATTCGGTGGACAGCTCGAGGAATCCTCGAGGACTCCACACGGACTCCTCGAGGATTCCACAAGCCCTCGACCGAGACGAGGCTGGTCAGAGCCTGTGGGCAGATATCGATGGGGATGATGTTGATATCCGGCTGTGAGTGAAGGCCGACGGACCCATCCCCAGTCCTGTGCACCAACCGGTGGACAAACCGGTGGATTCCTCGAGGACTCCACAAGGATTCCTCGAGGAATCCACAACGCACAAAAAAGCACCGCCCCTGGTCAGAGGCGGTGCTGGGTTGTGGAGAACGCTCAGCGCGAGCGCTGTTTGATTCGGGCTGTGAGTTCCTGGACCTGGTCGTAGACGCGGCGCCGTTCGGTCATCTCCTTGCGAACTTTCTTCTCCGCGTACATGACCGTGGTGTGGTCGCGGCCGAACGCCTGGCCGATCTTGGGGAGCGATAGGTCGGTGAGCTCGCGGCACAGGTACATGGCAATCTGTCTGGCCTGCGCCAGCGGCCTCGCCTTGCCGGGGCCGGTCAGCTCCTCCAGCGTGGTGTTGAAGTACTCCGCGGTCACGGCCATGATCGTCGCCGCGTTGATCTCCAGCGCGGCGGTGTCGGGCATCAGATCCCGCAGCACCACTTCGGCCAGGGGCAGATCCAGTGGCTGACCGTTGAGCGAGGCGAACGCGGTGACCCGGATCAGCGCGCCTTCGAGCTCGCGGATGTTGCGTTCCACCCGGCTGGCGATCAGTTCCAGCACGTCGTGCGGCACGTCGAGCCGATCCATCCGCGCCTTCTTGCGCAGAATGGCGATGCGGGTCTCCAGTTCCGGCGGTTGCACGTCGGTGATCAGGCCCCACTCGAACCGGGTCCGCAGCCGCTCCTCGAGGGTGGCCAGCTGCTTGGGCGGACGGTCGGAGGAGACCACGATCTGCTTGTTGGCGTTGTGCAGCGTGTTGAAGGTGTGGAAGAACTCCTCCTGGATGCCTTCCTTGCCCTCGATGAACTGGATGTCGTCGACCAGCAGGATGTCGGTCTCGCGGTAGCGGCGCTTGAACGCCACCTTGCGGTCGTCGCGCAGGCTGTTGATGAAGTCGTTGGTGAACTCTTCGGTCGACACGTACTTCACCCGCATGCCGGGAAACAGCCGCTGGGCGTAATGACCCGCCGCATGCAGCAGGTGCGTCTTGCCGAGGCCGGAAGCGCCCCAGACGAACAGCGGGTTGTAGGCCCGGGCGGGCGCCTCGGCGATGGCCACCGCCGCGGCGTGCGCGAAGCGGTTCGAGGCGCCGATGACGAAGGTCTCGAAGGTGTACTTCGCGTTCAGGCTGGCCGACGAGTTCGCAGGCGCGGGGCTCTCCTGGCTCTTGGCGAAGTACGTCGGCCAGTTGTTGCGCACGTTGACGACCGGTTCGTCGTCGGGCTGCTCGGTGCGCAGCCCTTCGCCGGGTTCGCGGACCGATTCGTGCGCGGCGGGCGCGGCCTCGCGCAACGGCATCCGGGCGGGCCCGCGCATCGGTGCGGGACCCGGCTCGGGCGTGAACAGGGACTCCTGTCCCGGCGGAGTCGAATCCCGCCGCGAACCCATCCCCTGCCGCGGCCCGGTCGACACCTCGGGGACCTGCGCGCCGGGCTCGGCCGGGCCCGGGTAGTCGCCCGCGATCGGCGAGCGGTAGGCCGAGGTCGGATAGTCGTCGGCCGGGTAGTCCGTGCTCGGCGGGTACTCGGGCGCCGGGGTGTATTCGGCCGCGGGGTTGTATTCGGAAGCTGTGCTGTACTCGGGTGCGTACTCGGCGGCGGGCGCGTAGTCCGGAGCCTGGGGATAGTCGGACGAGTACTCCGGCGCGGGCGCGTAGTCCGACTGCTGGGCGTACCTCGGGGCGGGGTAGTCGGTGCGGCTCGGCGGATCGGCCGGGAAACCGATGGGGCCGCGCTGCGTCTCCCTCGGGCGCTGCGCTTCCCGGTTTCGGTGGGCCGTCTCCCTGCTTCGCTCGGGGCGGCTGGTCATCCTGGCGTGCCGGGGATTGGCGGCGGAACGATCGGCGCTCGATGTGGCGGGCGCCGCGATGCGCACGCCGAGGCCCTCGACCTGGGGACCGAGGCGGCGGGCGAGCGAGCGGAGGATGGGTTCGCGCAGGTCGCGTTCGATGGCCTCCTGGGCCAGCGACGAGGGCACCGAGAGCAGGGCGAAGCCCTGGGCCACGGTGATCGGCTTGACGAGTTTGAGCCAGGCCTGCTGTGCTCGGGTCACCGCCGCGATGGAGCCGTCGTCGGAACCGGTGGTGAGCTCGGCAATCACCTCGGGCCACACGGTGGCCAACACGTTCTGCTCGTCGTCCATGCAGTTTCCTCCCCGGATGTAGGTCGATAGGAGCAGACGGCCGGGGTACGCGAGCAGGTTCGAGAATGGGCTATCCTGTGATCCCGCGTACGTCCGTAGCCGTGTGGACGCTGCTCGGATTCCCCCGTACCAAGGCAGCGGCGCTGGCGCCGTCGGCCTACGAATATGCCACTCCAGGGGTCTTTCCACACAATTATCCACAGATGTGGAAAACCCTGGGGAAATGTCGAACGGGCTCGGAGTTCGCGGAGATCGCGCCCCGACCTGGGGTTCTGTAGCAACCGTCTGGCAACACGTCGCTCATGGCGCCCTTCGGGACGCCTAGGGGTGTGGACGAAGTCACGAAGACGCCCGGGCGCGTCGCGCACCGGAGCCCTCGATTCGGCCTCGGGGGCCGAGTTTGACCCGTCTCCAGCGGATCAGTACCCTCGTACAGTCACCCCTTGGTGCGGTGGCGGTCCTGTGCTGACCGTGTTTGGTCGTTGAACGACCGTGTGCGCCAGGACCGACGCGCGCCGATGATGACATCGCGATTCATCGCGCACATACGTATCACCGACAAGCTTCGGGCGCCGAAGGGCGCCCACCAACTCGAGGAGTGTTGACCGTGGCCAAGGGCAAGCGGACGTTCCAGCCGAACAACCGTCGTCGGGCGCGGGTTCACGGCTTCCGCCTCCGGATGCGCACCCGTGCGGGTCGCGCCATCGTTTCGGCGCGTCGCCGCAAGGGCCGCGCCGAACTCACTGCCTGATCCTCGCTCTCGGACGCTCGGGTGTTGCCTGAGCCGTATCGGTTGCATCATCGTGCCGACTTCTCCCGGACGGTGCGCCGCGGCCAGCGAATCGGGAGGCGAGATCTGGTCGTACACGCGCTCGTGCACGGGTATGACGGAGTTGTGGGCGCTGATGAACGACACGGTTCTCCGGTAGCAACCGGAGCGATCGTTCGTGTCGGCGGGCCGAGGTTCGGATTGATTGTCAGCAAGGCGGTGGGCTCCGCGGTGGTTCGGCACCGGGTGGCCCGCCGCCTGCGTCATATGTGCGCCAAGGTGATCAGCGAACTGCCTGCGGACGCTGACATCGTGATCCGGGCACTGCCCGGCGCCGCGAACGCGGAATCCGACGAACTGCTGCGGCAGTTGCGCAGCGGATTGCGCAAACTCGGTGTCGCACAGGCCCCCGGCCGGACCGACGGACGGGCTCGACCCGTCGCCGCCGTGCCCGCGGACGCGGACGTTTCGTCGTGAAGTTCGCCGCCACCCTGGCCCGGCTGCCCGCTCGTACGCTGATCTTCCTGATCGAGCTCTACCGGACTTATGTCTCCCCCACACGGATGCCGGTGTGCCGCTTCACCCCGACGTGTAGCGAGTACGCGGTCACCGCGTTGCGTACCAGAGGGCTGTTCGTCGGCCTCGTATTGACGGTCGTGCGATTGGCCAAATGCGCGCCCTGGCACCCTGGTGGGTGGGATCCCGTTCCCGAGCGCAAGCAGCGCACACGGAACGAGGCTGCGGCCGACGCCCCGACGTCGGCGCCACACGCTTGTAAAGGATCGCCGCGCGCGGCGATCGGCGACACGAACGACGGGAGTGCATAGAGCCGTGCTCGACTTCATCTACTACCCGGTGTCCTGGATCTTGTGGTTCTGGCACCGTGCTTTCGCGGCGATCCCTGGCCTGGGCAAGGACAGCGGCCTGGCCTGGGCGCTTGGGGTGGTGTTCCTGGTCTTCACGCTGCGCATCGTGCTCTACAAGCCGTTCGTGAAGCAGGTGCGAACCACCAAACAGATGCAGGAATTGCAGCCCCAGATCAAGGAGCTGCAGAAGAAATACAAGAACGACCGCCAGAAGATGGCGGTGGAGATGCAGAAGCTCCAGAAGGAGCACGGCTTCAACCCGCTGATGGGCTGTCTGCCGATCCTGGCGCAGGTGCCGGTCTTCCTCGGTCTGTTCCACGTCCTGCGTTCGTTCAACCGCACCGGGCACGGGTTCGGTCAGCTGGGCATGACGCCCGAGGAGAACGCGAACACCGCGAACTACGTCTTCAACGCGGCCGACGTCCAGTCCTTCCTGAGCGCCCGCATCTTCGGCGCGCCGATCTCGGCGTTCATCACCACCCCGGCCAACGAACTCCTCGCCTTCGCCGACTACGGCGGCGTTCCGAGCCGGGTGAGCATCGCCCTGGTCGCCATCCCGCTGATGGTGATCGCCGGTCTGGCGACCCACTTCAACGCCCGCGCCTCGGTCGCGCGGCAGACCCCGGAGGCCGCCGCCAACCCGCAGGCGGCGATGATGAACAAGCTGGCGCTCTGGGTCTTCCCGCTCGGCGTTCTCGTCGGTGGTCCGTTCCTGCCGATCGCCATCCTGATCTACTGGGTCTCCAACAACATCTGGACCTACGGCCAGCAGCACCTCGTCTTCGGCCGGATGGCCAAAGAAGAAGAGGCCAAGAAGCAGGCCAAGCTCGAGCAGCGCGCGCAGAACGCGCCGAAGCCCGGCGCCAAGCCGGTGAGCACGAAGAAGAAGCCGGCGGCGGCCGCGACCGCCGCCGACGCAGAGCCGTCCGATGCGGAACCGTCGTCGAACGGCACCCCGAAGTCCGCGGCAGGCAAGGCCCCCGGACAGCGCAGGCCCGGTGGGCAGAAGCGCTCCGGCACCCGGGGCCGGCCGAACCAGAAGCGTCGCCGCTGACCGCCGAGCAACCCTTGATCGCGCTACTGCCCGGCGCCGAGCGCCCGGCGCGCGCGATGGACAGATGAAGGAATCCAAATGACTGTTGAAACCGACGGAGGGGACGCCACCGTGGCAACGACGATGGTGAACGCCGGAGCGGATGCCGGCGACGTGGCGAGCGATGCCGAGGAAGCCCTGATCGAAGAGGGCGAGATCGCGGGCGACTATTTGGAACAGCTGCTCGACGTGCTCGACTTCGACGGTGACATCGACCTGGACGTCGAAGGCGACCGGGCCGTCGTGAGCATCGATGGCGGACGCGACCTGTCGAAGTTGGTCGGCCGCAACGGTGAGGTCCTCGACGCGCTCCAGGAGCTGACCCGCCTCGCGGTGCAGCAGGCCACCGGCGTGCGCAGCCGCCTGATGCTGGACGTCGCGGGCTGGCGCGCCAAGCGCCGCTCCGAGCTCAGCGCGCTCGGCACCGCCGCCGCCAAGCGGGTGCTGGAATCCGGTGAGCCGGAATCGCTCACGCCGATGACGCCGTTCGAGCGCAAGATCGTGCACGACGCCGTCGCGGCGATCGATGGAGTCAGCAGCGAGAGCGAGGGCGTGGAGCCCAACCGCTTCGTGGTGGTCGTTCCGGGCTGATCGCCGGGCCTATCCGGTGGACGGCGCGTTTCGTCACGCTGACGATTGATGATTGGATTGGCCTCTGGTCTTCGGACCGGGGGCCTTCTCCATGCCGGGGCGTCGCGGCCTCTCGGTCGCTCGCGCAACCCCGCCCCTATCGTGCAATGTGGTCGACCTCGAGCTCGGAAGGATGTTTCACGTGGAACGACAAATCGGTGGAAGCGCCGAGCTGCCGACCGAGCTGGAGCCGCCCGCGGCGGCCGCCACGGTCTTCGGTGATCGGCTCGACATCGCCCGCCGGTACTGCGCCGCCCTCGCGACCGCCGGTGTCGAGCGTGGTCTCATCGGCCCTCGCGAGGTGCCACGGCTCTGGGATCGGCACATCCTCAATTGCGCGGTCGTCGCCGAACTCATGCCCGAGGGGGCGACCGTCGTCGACATCGGTAGTGGCGCGGGTCTCCCCGGGATCCCCTTGGCCATCGTCCGCCCGGACCTCCGCATCACCTTGGTCGAGCCGTTGCTGCGCCGCACCGTTTTCCTGAGCGAGTTCATCGAAGCGGCCGGACTGGACATCACCGTCGTCCGCGGCCGCGCCGAACAATCCGGCGTGATGAAAGAAGCGGGCGGCGCCGACATCGTCACCTCCCGCGCCGTAGCGCCCCTCGCCAAACTCGCCCAGTGGTCCCTCCCCCTCCTCCGCGACCACGGCCGCATGCTCGCCCTGAAGGGCGTCAGCGCGGCCGAAGAACTGGAGCGCGACGGTGAGTCGCTCACCCGCGCAGGCGCGGGGAAGTTCGAGGTCCTCGAATGCGGAGTCGGCGTGCTGGAAACGCCGACGTTGGTGATCAGCGCGGAACGCCTGCCGCGGGCGGAACGCGCGCCCCGGCGGCGTACGGAGAAGGAGGGGGCCCGCCGCGCGGGCGGTCGAGCCGAGGGCGGGGTGCTGCGCCGGGGTGTGGAGCGGCGTCGGTCGAAGTAGGTGGTTCCTTCTCGTCCGTGTGTGCCAGGTCCGTCGGGGCCGACGGGGCGAGCTGACCGCCCGTCTTGATCGCTGACCGTCGTTGGCTTCGAACTGATTGGGCCGTACGGCCCGTCCGCTTCCGGTCGTCGACTCGTTCGCTTCTCGCAGTCGCTGGATTGATTCGATGAGACGCACGGTCGGTCTGGTCTCCTGGTAAGGAATCTGGGAAGTGCGCGGCGCGATGGTGGGCATTCGTCGAGTGGCGAGTGCCTCACGCCCGTTTACATGGTTACCGCGTGGGGCTGTGCGGCTTTCGCGCGCACAATCGAAGGGCAGCCATCGTGGGTATAGATGTTGCCGAGCGCCAAGCGATTTCGCGCGAACGGTTCCGGCGGCGATCAGATCGGCGGGCACCCTGGTATGCGTGAGGCCGGTCGCGAAGCCGACCGCTGTGACCCGGCGGTCATCGAGTCCGCGTAGGCACGCTGAGCGTTCCTCGTGGGGCTGTCGGCTAGCTGGTGCAGTCGCGGTCGCGGTGATGTGTGGACTACTTCCCGCTATGGGGATGTACGGACGCCCAGCTGTCTGCTGGGTGGAACATTGCCATGCGGCGTCTAAAACTTTCGCCATTGCGTCTCTGGTGGTCGAGTGCGTGACATCTGGTACCCAGCGAAGTGGGCACGCTGGCCGAATCCGCATCGTTTCGACTTGGTGCGACGAGTGATCGAGTCTGGCCCTGTCAGTTGCGCGCGCGGCGTCTGGGCGGTTGGACGGTTGGACGCGTGGCGTCCAGTCGGTTGCCCAGGTGGCGTGTGGCGGTCGCTGTGTGGTGGAGCGAACGGTGGTGCGTCTCGATGTGGATGGGCATGCACACGTACGAGTTCGGTGCGCCGTGGCGGCCGCGCTGGTCACGTGGCGGCGCGGTGGGGTCCGTCCCGCCGAGGTGTGCCGTGCGCCGATACGGGTGGCTGTGCCGTGGGCGCTGTGGCCGCGTGGGAGCCGGGCAGGCGGGTGGGTCGAGAGAGGTACCGACGCGAGCGGTCTGCTGTCGGTCGGTCATGCGAAAGCAAGTTGTCGGTGTGGCAGCGCGGCGGTGTGTGGGTCCCCGTCGGACAGGTCGGGGGTGCGCACCGAATCACGCGCGATGCCGAGCGCGTCCGCGAGTCGCAACGGGAATTCCGCGCTGGGCGTGGAGGCGATGAGCACCGTCGCGGCCAGATTGACGTCACCGGCCTTGGCGACCGCCGCGCGGGCGGGCTCCAGCGACCTCGAGGAGACGGTCCGACGCTCGGCCTGCCACCGACGGCCGGGCGGGCGATGGACGACTGGCGACTGGCGACTGGCAGTCTCCGGTGGGCGGCGGCCTCTCGCCGGACGGGGCGACGGTTGCGCGGCAGGCGGGGTCGACGGCCGCGCGAGCGACGGGCAGCGGGCGACCGACGGCGATGGGCGACGGCAGTTGCCCCTGTGGCGCGGGCGATGGACGATGGCGGCGACCAACGCCCCGATCACCTTGCGCAGCACCCCGCCTCGCTTGCGCCGGGGCGGCGGTCGCGGAGGACGGGGCGGCGCGACGTACGCGGGCCCGCGCGACGGCCACACCGGCCCGAGCGACCGCGCCAGCAGTCTCCGGCGGGCGGCGGCCTCTTTGCCGAGCGGGGCGACAGTGGTGGGGGTGGACGGCTGGGTGAGCGACAGGCGAGCGACGACGGTAGGTGCCCGCAGACCAGGCGAAGGATGGCAGGCGACCGATGGCCGGGTGTGCGATAGACGATGGACGGCAGGCGCCCGCCGGCCAAGCGGCGGACGGCAGTCTCCTGCCGATGGCGGCCTTAGCGACAAGCGGCGACAGTGGCAGCGACGGCAGCCGCGCCGAACTATCGAGTAGTCGTGGGTTGGAGCCCGGCGCTAGTGGTTCTGCTGGCGGTACGTTCCGAGAACTCCTGCGGGAGCCATGTTCGATGTTTCACATGAAACAGGGCACCGTGTCGCAGACCGCAGAGCGAATCGCGCATGTCCAATGAGGTCTGGGCGGCGGCCTGTAGCGGACGGCGGCGTATGAACACAGGCGGCAACGGAAAGCAGCGGCGTACAACGGCAGCGGAGACAAACCATTGAGCAGCCCGGTGCGAGTGGTGTTGTGGGAAGCGCATTCCGTGGACTCGTGCGCGAGCCATGTCCGATGTTTCACATGAAACCAGCCGCCGAGCCGCCCACGGCAGAGCGGATCACGCCGACCTGTCCGGTGAAGTCTGGACGGCGTCTCGCCGTGAGTGCCCGTCAAGACAAGGATTGGATGACGCCGACGACGGACACGGTCGGAGGTCTGCTGTGATCCTCGGCCGAGGGCGGGCCGCGGACGCAAATGCCCATCCTCGAGGAGTTGGCGGCAACGCCCGACTCAGTCCGGGGCGTACGCGGCGTTGGCGGCAGACGAGGAGCGGCTGCGGGTTCCCGTGACAAATCGTCGGCCTGCGGGCTCCGTGAGATCCATGGCCGTGAATAGCGGAGACAGACCTCGGAGCGCGTGACCTACTCCCCTCCCCCATTGCCGCCGCACATGACTGATCGATTCGAGCGGCCGCGATCGCACGACGGCGCAGCATCATCAGCGGACGGGCAGCGGGTGGACCCTCCACCGCCGCTGCTTCACGTGAAACATCAGCTTCGATCACCCAGCGCATGGTGGCGCGCGAGCGAATGCGAGCGAGCCGCCGCCTGAGCCGCCGCCTGAGCCGCCGCCTGAGCCGCCGCCTGAGCCGCCGCCTGAGCCGCCGCCTGAGCCGCCGCCTGAGCCGCCGCCTGAGCCGCCGCCTGAGCCGCCGCCTGAGCCGCCTGAATCGCGGTAGCTTGGGACTCAGCCGGGGGCGCCATCGGAGGCAGATCAGGAGCCGAAGGGGCTGCGTGGCCGAAGCTGAAGCCTGAGACCGGAGGCGGCGCTGCGGCAGTTGCGGTTGGAGCCAGGGCCGAAGTCGGACTCGCGGTCGGACCAGGCGCTGGATCTGAGGCCGGAGCCGGAGCCTCAACTGGAGCCGTATTCATAGCCGGAGCTTCCGTAGAGGCCGGAGCCGAAGTCGCTGTCGCAGCTGGAGCCGCAGCCGGATGGGCTGCGGGCGCAGGAGGCGGAGTTGAAGCCGGAACCGAGGCCGGGCCGGAGCCGTATTCAGACCGGAGCTGCGGCAGGGGCTGGGGCCAGCCGCCGTCGGTGGAGCCGCAGCGGCAGCCGGAGGAGGTGGCGGGGCCCGAGGCGGAGCGGGGGCCAGGAGTCGCAGTCAGGGCCGGAGCCGGTGTGGACCTCAGTCCGAGGGTGGAGGCGGAGCTGGAGCCGAAGCTGAGGCCGGGGCCCGGAGTCGAGCCGTCGTTCAGCCGGAGCCGCACATGGATCCGCGGCCACCGCACGTGACTCATCGATTCGAGCGGCTGTGATCGCGCGACGGTGCAGCATCACCTACGGGCGGGCAGCCGGTGGACCCTTCTCCGCCGCTGCTTCACGTGAAACATCAGCTTCGATCGCCCAGCGCATGGTGGCGCGTGAGCGAGCCGCAGCCTGATCCGGCTGGAGGCCCAGCCGGACCGCAGCCGAGGCGGAGGCTGGAGCTGAATCTGAGGCCGGAAGCGGGAGCCCAAGCCGCAGCCGGAGCCCGAAGCGGAGCTCGAGCCGGTGCTGGAGTCGGGGCCGAAGCGGCTCTAGCCGGAGCTGAGGCTGCGGCTGAGGCCCGAGTTGGAGCCCGGGGCCGGGACCGAAGCTGAAGGCGGTGCTGGAGCCGCAGCCCACGCCGCGCCCGCACCCGCAGCTGGAGGCGGCGCGGAGCTGAAGCCGGGCCGGAGGCGATGCTAAGGCCAAAGCTGAATCCGGGGCCGGAGTGGAGCCGAAGCCGGGGCGGAGTCGAGCCGTTGTCCAGCCAGTCGGGGCGAGGGCTGCGATTCGTATCAGCGAGAGGACTTTCCTGGCGCGCTGTTCCGTTGGGATGGCAGGGTTCGCGCCTGCCGCGTGGCGCGTTGCTGTGAGGTCCGAGAGTTCCCGTGTCTCTGCGTTATCCGGCCCAGCAGTAACCAGATTCGCATCGTCGGGAGATACGCGGGTGATGGTGTGGAGGAGCGGCGGGGTCGGAGGCGGAGCTGGGCCGGGACGCGGAGCTGAAGCCGAGGCCGGAGGCGGCGCCGGAGCCGAAGCTGGAGCCAGTGCTCAAGGCAGCGCCGCACCCGCACCCGCAGCTGGAGGCTCGAGGGGCGGCGAGGAGCCGGATCTGAAGCCGGAGCTGGGGCCGAATCTGGAGCTGAATCTGGAGCTGAAGCGCAACTGGAGCCGCAGATGGGGCCGGAGTTACGGCACGGGCTGGAGCTGACGCCGAGTCGCAGCCGGAGGGGCGGCGGAGGTGGAGGTGGAGCTGAGCCCGAATCTGAAGCCGGGGACAGGAGCTGAAGCTGAGCCGGAGCCGGTGCTGGACTTCGAGCCGTGGCCGGAGAAGGAGCCGAAGCCGGGGCCGGAGGAGGAGTGAAGCCGGGGCCGCCGCAGTCAGACCCGGAACTGGGCCGGGGCTAGAGCCGAAGCCAGCGCCGTAGGCGGACCTCGGCCGCAGCCGGAGGGGCAGAGGGGCTGGAGCCGGAGCTTGCGCCACAGCCGCAGCCGCAGCCACAGCCAGGGCGGAGGCCGGAGCCGCTGCCGGAGCCGCGGCCGCCGCAATCAGAGCCGGAGCCGGAGCTCCGGTCGGGGCCGGAGCTCAAGTCGGTGCCGTAGGCGGCGCCGCAGCCGCAGCCGGACCTGTGGGGGCTTAAGTCGGCGCCGGGGCCTGGAGGTGAAGTTGGGGCCAGGAGCTGAAGCCGGTGCCGGGGCCGGTAGCGGTGGCGCAGCTTGGGGCTGAAGCCGGGGCCGCGTCTGAAGCCGTAGCCGGGGCCGGGGCCGAGGCGAAGCCGGGGCAGGGGGTCGAAGACCGGGCCGGGGCCGAGGCTCGAGCCAGGGCGGAACCGAAGCCGGAGCTGAAGCCGCCGCACGAGGCGGAGCCGTCGCCACAGCCAGAGTCGGAGGGTCGGCGGTAGCGTGGCCGGAGCTGAAGTCGGGGCCAGGCTCAGGCTGAAGTCGGGGGCGGAGTCGAGTCGTGGTTCAGCCAGCCGGGAGGGGGATGCGATTCGGATCGACAGAGTCGTCCTGGTGCGTTGACCCGTTGGCATGGTCGGCTTGGATCTGCCGCTTAGTGAGCGCAACTGTGGGGTGGGAGCATTGCCGTGTCTCTGGGGTATCCGGCGCGGTATCAAACGATTTGCACCGTCGTCGGGAGATGGGTGGGCGGTTGTGTGGTGGGGCGGCAGAGCGGCTGTACGGATTGATGTGGGTGCGAGTGGAGACTTCCCCTTGGGGGATGGGGAGTGTTCGATCGATGTTTCACGTGAAGCATCGATGCCCGGCGTCGGCGGTCGAGCTGGTAGGAGTTCGATGCGCGAGGGGTTCCCGGACTTCCTTCGGAGTCGAGTCGCTCTGCGCGCGCTGACGGGTGTTGTGGTTTGGATGTTTTCGCCGTGGGGCTCCGAACTGTTCAGCTGCGGTGGTTGGCTCGCGGCTGCCGCCAGCGTGGGACGGAGCCCGCGGAGCCCGACCGCTTCTCTCGTGAACTCGCAATAGTGCAGTGTCGCCGCGAATGCCGTGCGCGGACGTGTAGTCGAAAGTGGCGGCCCGCTCCCCGAGGACCGGCAGTTGCTTTCCGCGCCCTTCCTCGCCGAGGCGGACGGCAGCCCCCAATGGTGGTGCCGATGAGTCAGTCGCGCCGGCGGTTGCGCTGGGACCAGCTGCGACAGAGCGGTCGTGCCGGGAGTGCGTGCATCAGAACGATCGTGCCGAGAGAGCTCGCAGCAGAGCAGTCCTGCCGAGAGCGCTTGCAGCAGAGCAGTCGTACTGCGGGTGTTCGCAGCAGAGCAGTCAGACGGGGGGTGTTCGCAGCAGAGCAGTCAGACGGGGGGTGTTCGCAGCAGAGCGGCGGTGCCGAAGGTACTTGTGGCAGAGCAGTCGCGCCGGAGGTACTTGCACTAGAGCAGTTGCGTCGAAACAGTGCGGCGCTCGGAGCGCTGTCATTGCTGGAGGATTCGGAGCGATTCGAGGGACGGATCTTCCCTGTCGGCTACGTCGGGCGGCTCATTGGTGGGAGCGGCGGCGTGCCGTCAACCGCGCATCGGCAACTCGCGCTCTGGACTCCCCTGCTGCTCTTGGTAACCCGCCCTCCGATGCCGATGCCGATGCCGATGCCGTTGCCGTTGCCGTTGCCGTTGCCGTTGCCGTTGCCGTTGCCGTTGCCGTTGCCGATGCCGATGCCGATGCCGATGCCGGAGCCGATGCCGGAGCCGATGCCGGAGCCGATGCCGGAGCCGATGCCGGAGCCGATGCCGGAGCCGATGCCGGAGCCGATGCCGGAGCCGGAGCCGAAGCCGGAGCCGGAGCCGAAACCGAAGGCGGAGCCGAAACCGAAGGCGGAGCCGAAACCGAAGGCGGAGCCGAAACCGAAGGCGGAGCCGAAACCGAAGGCGGAGCCGAAACCGAAGGCGGACCAACGACCAGCGACAAGCCACCAGCGACAAGTCAACTGATGACAAGCGATGACTGACAAGCAATAACAGGACAACCGACGAGCAACGCCATCCCCACACCCGACCGACGACAGCAGACCGACGACAACCGTCGGATCCCCCATGCGGACGACTCCAGAGCCGCCTCCCGAAGCACTACCGCCCCTTCGGAACTAACGCAACAGCGATCCGGCACCGCACCAACAAACACATTGCTTCACGTGAAACATCGCCCACCCGTTGCCGCAACAGATGCGCAGATCCCTACCCACGACATCGCCGCAACCAGCCCCAACATCGAAAAGACGAGCCCCTATCTCAACCAAACTGCACTGCCGGACCAACCTCCACGCGCCCGAAAACCGAAACCGGACGCCCCCGAACCCCCATCCCCCCAGTGCAAACCACCTCCCCGCCGGAATTCCTGCGGTGCGCAACGCTGATTCGCGGCTATCTGCGTGTCGCCGCGATTCAACTTTCTTCTAGCGCTCAGTGCTGGCAAGCTAGTGTGCGTCGGGCGTGAGCGTTGGTGCCACGGTGGGATGTGGTGTGCGGGACAGCTCCGCTCGGTTGATCGGACGCCATCCCGATGGAGCATCATGTTCGATCCGACACAGGCTGTTGAAACACGGCGTCGGCATGGGCCGAGAGCACGTGGTCTGTAGTTCTCTGGTTAGGAGCTGTCTATGTCGAGCGGTCCGGCGAATGTTTCACGGGAAACCATGTCGCGCGTGCCGGGGATGCTGGACTCCAGCAACTTCGATGCGGAGGCCTTCGGAAGCACACCGTTCGGGCACATCTCCCCCAGTGAGACCCCGATTGCGGCCGAAGCTCAGCGCGCCAGTCAGATCTTGCATCCAGGAAAGGTGACAGTGCCGAAACCTCGCGAGCAACGGATCATCACCATCGCGAATCAGAAGGGCGGGGTCGGTAAGACGACCACGACGGTGAATCTTGCCGCGGCCCTGGCGCATCAGGGGATGAAGGTGCTCGTGATCGATCTCGATCCGCAGGGCAATGCCAGCACTGCGCTCGGCATCGAGCATCACTCGGGTGTCCCTTCCAGCTATGAACTGCTCATCGGCGAGGTCTCCGTCAAGGACGCTATCCAGCAGAGTCCGCACAACGAGCGGCTGCTGTGCATCCCGGCGACGATCGATCTCGCGGGTGCGGAGATCGAACTAGTCTCGATGGTCGCCAGGGAGGGCCGCCTCAAGGGGGCTATCCAGGAGGCCAATATCGCGGGCTACGACATCGATTACGTGATGATCGACTGCCCGCCGTCCCTCGGCCTGCTGACGGTCAACGCGATGGTTGCCGCCAAGGAGGTGCTGATCCCGATCCAGTGCGAGTACTACGCGCTGGAGGGCGTCGGTCAGCTGCTGCGCAATATCGGGCTGGTGCAGGCCCACCTGAATCCCGAGCTGCACGTGTCGACGGTGATCCTCACGATGTACGACGGCCGCACCAAGCTCGCCGACCAGGTCGCGGAGGAGGTGCGCGGCCACTTCGGCGATGTCGTGCTGCGCTCGGTGATTCCGCGCAGCGTGAAGGTCTCGGAGGCTCCGGGCTACGGGATGACCGTGCTCGATTATGATCCAGGCTCCCGGGGTGCGATGAGCTACCTCGACGCCGGACGTGAAATGGCCCAGCGGGCGATGGCCCGGCAGGCCGCGAACGGCGCGGAGTGATTCGGGTACTGGTGACCCGGGTCGGCGTGACCCGGGTCGGTGGCGAACGAGGGAAGGGATCGGTGGGCCGATGACTCAGGCGAAGAAGGGTGGGCTAGGGCGCGGTCTGGCCGCGCTGATCCCGACGGGCCCCGCGGCCACGCAGGGTCTCGGCAGCGCCGCGGCCAACGTCGTGATCGGTCTCGATCCCGTCGGTCCGCAGCCCGCTTCGGCCTATCTGCACCGCGTCCCCGATCCCACCGAAACCGCCGACGGGGCCGATCTCGCCTCCCCCGGCGGCGCGATCTACCGCGAGATTCCGCCGGATCAGATCGAGCCGAACCCGAAGCAGCCGCGACAGGTCTTCGAAGAAGAAGCGCTCGCCGAGCTGGTGCACTCCATCCGCGAATTCGGGCTCATGCAGCCGATCGTGGTGCGCCGCGTCGAGCCGGGCGTCGACCGCTACCAGTTGATCATGGGTGAGCGGCGCTGGCGGGCCTCCCAGGAGGCCGGTCTGGAAGCGATCCCGGCGATCGTCAGGGAGACCGCCGACGAGTCGATGCTGCGCGACGCCCTCCTGGAGAACATCCACCGGGTGCAGCTGAATCCGTTGGAAGAGGCGGCCGCATACCAGCAGCTGCTCGAAGAATTCGACGTCACCCACGAAGAACTGGCCACCCGGATCGGTCGATCCCGTCCGGTCGTCACGAACATGATCCGTCTGCTGAAGCTGCCGATCCCGGTGCAGCGGCGGGTCGCCGCGGGCGTGTTGTCCGCAGGCCACGCGCGCGCCCTGCTCGGACTGGACGCGGGCGCCGACGCACAGGAGGTGCTGGCCGCCCGCATCGTCGCGGAGGGACTCTCCGTGCGGGCCACCGAGGAAGCCGTCACGCTGGCCAACCGCGACCCGGATGCGGCCACTCCCCCGGCTCCCCGGCGCAAGCCGATCCACATGCCCGGCTTACAGGACGTGGCCGAGCGCCTGTCGAATTCGTTCGACACCCGAGTCACCGTGAGCCTCGGCAAACGCAAGGGCAAGATCGTCGTCGAGTTCGGGTCCGTGGAAGATCTGGAACGCATCGTCGGTCTGATGGAACAAGAGCAGCTCGGTCAGTAACAGAAAAGGCAAAATAACCCCGTGTTAACGGTAAGTACGGGCCCGGCGTCGAAACGTCACTGTGACGGCGTCGAAAACTGCGGTGCCACACCGGCATTCCGCGCGCAATCGGCCCGGCACGAGGGCTTCGACCAACAGCACAGCGACGTGGAATGAGGCGGGTTCGCTTGATCGCTTATTCTTGCTGGCGAGAAGACGTTGATGCGGCGTGAGCGTGGATGAATCGGACAGCTGGAGGCTGAGCAGAGCGGTGTCGACCAGCGTCACAGCACTTACCCTCGGCGGACTGGACAAGCTGCCCGCGCATGCTCGTCGCTGTGTCTTCTGGGAGATCGATCCCGCCGTCGCGGAGGACTCGCGAGCATTCAGTGATCCGGTCTTCGAAAAGGAAGCCTGGCTGTCGACGGTCATGCTCGAGTGGGGATCGTGCGGCCAGGTGGCGAACGTGGACGGCAGCGTGGCGGGCTGTGCGCTGTACTCGCCGCCCAGTGCCGTGCCGCGCGCGTCGCTGTTCCCCACCTCCCCCGTCAGCCCGGACGCCATTCTGCTGACGACACTGCGCACCGAATTTCCGCACCGTGACGAGGACGTCGCCCACCGCTTGGTGCAGGCCGTGGTGGCGGATCTGGTGCGTCGCGGTGTCCGGGCCTTGGAGGCGTTCGGCATTCGTACCGAGCCGCCGGCCACCCGCCTTTCGGACCGTTTGGTCGGTTCGATGACGCTCATGGAACGGATCGGCGCACCGGTCCGCGGTTCCGCCGCGGCCTCCCCCACCGAATGCTCACCGCAGACCTGCATGATCGATGCGGACTTGCTGGAGGATTTCGGGTTCAAGGTCGTCGCGCCGCACCATCGCTTCCCGCGGCTGCGCCTGGAGCTGGATTCCGATCACGGTTGGAAGGAAGACGTGGAGCGCGCGCTCGACCAGCTGCTCGCCGCCGCGTCCATGACAGCTCCTACCAGGGTGGGCGCACGCTGAGCCGAGAAAGCCCCTGTCGACCGGAGTCGGCAGGGGCTTTCGTTCGAGACGGAGCTCAGGCCCGGTCGGCGGCGGCCAGTTCTTCGGCCAGCAGCTCGGCGAAGGTGTACGTGCCGGTGGGCTGATCGTCCTGGCCCAGCAGGTACAGGCGCTTCACCGAGATCAGGATGGCTTCGGCGATGACGTCGCGCATGCGCGGATTGGTGAGCACCGAGGCGTCGTAGTCGTTGGTGAGGTAGCCGATGTCGACCTGGACCGTGGGCATCTTGGTGAGCCGCAACAGATCCCAGGTGCGCGAGTGCGTCCGGCAGTCCTGCAACGACGTGCGGGCCACCACCTCGCGCTGGATGAACCCGGCCAGCACCTGCCCGATCATCGAGACGGAGCCGTGCGAGTTGCCGAAGTGGAAACTGGCCACACCGTTCGCCGAGGGGCTCGGGTTGGTGGCGCAGCGCAGCGAGATCATCAGGTCGGCGTCGAAGGCGTTGGAGGTCTCGGCACGCTCGGCGTCGGTGGGGTTGGCGCCCCACGGCCGCGAGAGGAAGGTCTCCATACCCGTGGCGGCCATCCGGCCCTCCAGCCTGCTGGCCAGATCCCACAGGATCTCCGACTCGTAGACGTCGCCGAATTCGCTCGGCACCGCGTACCCCTTGTCGGGACCGCCGAGACCGGGATCGATGACGATCCGCTTGCCGGTGAGCTGCGGCCCCGCCCGGTGCACCACCTCTTCTTCGGCGATGCGGTGCGGATTGCCGCCGGTGACGCGCGCGCCGAGCAACTCCAGCGAACGCAGCGTGTCCGGACCGCAGATGCCGTCGGCGGCCAGACCGATCTCGCGCTGGAACGCGGTGAGCGCGTCGTGGGTGTGCGGGCCGAAGTACCCGTCCACTCGATGAACGTAGAAGCCGAGGTCCTGCAGTTTGCGCTGCAACGTGGCGACGTCGTCGCCGTACAGCGGCGCGGACAGCTGATAGATCAGCGTGCGCGCGCCCAGCCGGTAGGACGCCTCCTTCAGGGCCCGGTATGTGGCCGGACCCACTACACCGTCGACGAGCAGCCCGCGATGTTGCTGGAACGCGCGGACCGCGGAGTCGAGGTGGTGATCGAAGGAGGCTTCGGTGTCCTTCCAGTACTCGCGCGCGTCGCCTTGATCGGCGCCGATGGCGTGTGCGTGCAGGAAGCCGAGACTTGCCAGGGTGCTCCGAACCTCTGCGACGGCTGGACCGGTATCACCGTGACGAAGTCGGTGCATGCGTGAGAGCCCTTTCCTTCCGTCAACCCGGGTACCCACTCATGCGACGGCATACACCCTCGCACGACGGAGCGTCGGTCGATTGTCTCAGACCTGCCCCGGAATCCGACAATTACGGGGGTGGTGCAGGCATCCTACGGCGCGTCGTGGATTCGCGCCGTCAGATCTCGCCTTCCAGTTCGCGGAGGAGGGCCGCTTTGCCCTTGGCGCCGACGATCTGCTTGACCGGCTTGCCGCCGCGGAAAAGCATCATAGTGGGCAGGGAAAGGATCTCGTACTCGCGGGCCGTCTCCGGGTTGGCGTCCACGTCCAGCTTGGCGACGGTCAGCTTGTCCGCGTTCGCGCTCGCGATCTCCTCGAGCACGGGGGCGACCATCTTGCACGGACCGCACCAAGCCGCCCAGAAGTCGACGAGGACGGGCTTCTCACTGAGCAGCACCTCGTCGGCGAAGGACTTGTCGGTCACGGTGACCGTGTTCTCGGACATGGGTTTTCTCCTTGGTGAATCGGTGAGAGCGAAGATCAGTTGGTCGGCACGGCGACCGGCCGGCCCGCGGCGTCCAGGGTGTTCGCGGTGATGTCACCCTGCTCGGCCAGCCAGCGCTCGGCGTCGATCGCGGCGCGGCAGCCGGTACCCGCGGCGGTGATGGCCTGCCGGTAGGTGTGGTCGACGAGGTCGCCCGCGGCGTACACACCGGGGATCTTCGTGGCCGTCGTCGGGTGCTCGACCTGCACGTAGCCTTCGTCGTCCAGCTCCACTTGGCCGCGCACCAGCTCACTGCGCGGGTCGTGACCGATCGCCACGAACAGACCGGTCGCGGCCAGCTCGGAGGTCTCGCCGGTACGGGTGTCGCGCAGCGTGAGACTGGTCACCGCTTTCTCGCCGTGCACCTCGAGCACTTCAGCGTTCAGCACGAACTTGATCTTCTCGTTGGCCTTGGCGCGCTCGAGCATGATCCGGGACGCGCGGAACTCCTCGCGGCGGTGCACGATAGTGACGCTCGACGCGAACTTGGTGAGGAAGGTCGCTTCCTCCATGGCCGAGTCGCCGCCGCCGACCACCACGATGTCCTGGCCCTTGAAGAAGAAGCCGTCGCAGGTGGCGCAGGCGCTCACGCCGCGGCCGAGCAGTCGCTGCTCACCGGGGACGTTCAGATAGCGCGCGGCCGAGCCCATGGCCAGGATGACCGCGTACGCCTGGTAGGTCTGATCGCCCACCGTGACCGTCTTCACCGGCCCGCTCAGGTCGATGGCGTCCACGTCCTCGGTGCGGATGTCCGCGCCGAAACGCTTGGCCTGCTCGCGCATCTCGTCCATCAGGTCGGGGCCCATGATGCCGTCGCGGAAGCCGGGGAAGTTCTCGACCTCGGTCGTGGTCATCAGCGCGCCGCCGAACTGGGTGCCTTCGAACAGCAACGGCTCGAGTTCGGCGCGGGCGGCGTAGACGGCCGCGGTATAGCCCGCGGGGCCGGAGCCGACGATGATCAGGTCGCGAACTGGCGTGCTCATGGGGCCCTTCCGAGAAGATCTGGGGGGAACGTGACGGTCAACAACAGCCTAAACGCTGTTGTTCCCGCGCCGGGCGGCCCGTGCTCGGTCAGCCGATGTCGGTGACTTGCTTCACCTGCGGGTCGCTCGTGGTGCAGCCGGGGCCGACGACCAACGCCGTGACCTTGTTCTGGGTGGGACCGGTGAGCAGGATGAGCACCGCGTCCTTGCCCTGATACTTCATGTTCATCGACCCGAGGACTGCTCGGTCGATGCCCGTGGCGGCGACGCAGCGGTCGAGTGCGGCTCGGTTGCCGAGTGGTCCGGTGACGTCGTTGCGGCCGAGGGCGGCGAGCGCGGCGGTGGGGGTCAGATCACCGAGGGGACCGTTGCTCGGCGTCGGTTGTGCGGTGGGCGTCACTTCGTCGACGCGGAGCATTTGGGCGCCGATGGCGGTCCCCGCGATCACCGCGAGGGCGGCGGCCGCGGCGGCGAGCCAGCGCAACCGTCTTCCGCGACGCTCGTCGAGCGAGACGGGCGCCGCGAGGTTATCCGTCCGCTCTTCGGAAGGCATTGGCGCGCTGTGACTTCCGACGGCAGCGTCGTGTCCGGGGGCGGCGCCGTTCCAGGATGCCGCGGTGCCGATCCGATGAATGGTGGCGACCCGTTCGGTCGGCTCCTCGTCCAGTTCCAGTTCGGTGACGAAGGCCGCGAGCCGTTCGCAGACGTCCTCGGGCATCGGATGGACGACGCGCTCGTCGGCGCGCAGGGCGCGAATCCGCGTCGTCACCTCGTCCAGGGAGCGCAGGTAGCGCACGGCGTCCGAGTCGGCGCGGACGGCGGGCCACAGTCGCGCGCCGAGTTCGGGGTCCACGTTGTCGGCGTGCAGGTCGGCCAGCAGCTCCGGCGAAAATGGAGGCTGCGGTACGGACCGGGTCGCCATCGCACCTCCAGTGTTCTCATCCGACGTAACTGTCTTGTCTGCCGCGGTCGGGCCGCGGGAACTCGCGGGCACCGTATGTACATCGCTCAGGTGTTCGTCACTATTAATGACGCATCGCCACTACTTCCGGTTCCCCGGATCACGGAGAAATTCCAACCGTTCTTGCAGGCGTTGCCTGCCGCGGGCACAGCGACTCTTGATGGTGCCCTCCGGAACCCCCAACATCGCGGCCGCCTCCGACACGCTATACCCCTCCAGATCGATCGCGACCAGAGCGGTGCGCTGATCGGGCGGCAGCGAGAACAGCGCGCGGTCCACCACGATCGACATCTCCAGTTCGGCGAACTCGTCTCGTTCGTCGCGCGGCTCCGGCAGCGTCTCGGGTGACAGCGGGATCGCCCGCCGGGTCTTGTTGCGCCGGATCCGGTCCAGGCAGGCGTTCACCACGATCGCGTGCAGCCAGCTGCGTACCTCGGCCTCGGCGCGGAACGATCCCGCGGTGCGGTGCGCGGAAAGCAATGCGTCCTGGAGCGAATCGGCGGCGTCCTCGCGGGTGTAGGAGGTGCGCAGGGCGGTCTGCCAGAGGTGGTCGTTGTGCCTGCGCAGCAGTTCGGCGAAGGCGTGGCGCTCGCCGCGCGCGTGGGCGCTCAGCAGTTCTTTGTCGGTGAGCTCGCCGAGCGCGAACGAGCGCTCGCGGGACGCGACCCGCGAGCTTCCCGCGTGGGAATCCTCGTTCAATTCGGACGACAAGACCAACCCCTTGGACGTGCGCTCAACTGACGACAGCGCGAAGCGGTCGTCGCCGAAAAAATTTCGCAGCATCCGGGATCGAAAAAACCAGGTCCCGGGAAGCTCCCCTACTGAGAGCGCGAGCCGATCATATCGGGGATGCCGAAGTGGCAGCAACAAGACCGCTCGGGATGGGATACGCCGGAACAGGCGAGAATTCGGCGCGCGGGCCGGGTGGAATCAGGGTGCGGCGTCGAACCGCAGATCGGCGATCGTCGTCTGGAACTGGTTTCCCGAGCGGCCGAGACCGGTGATCCAGACCAGCACGTAACGAGCGGACTGGTCTGCGCTGACCGGGATTTCGGTGACGCCGTCGGCCAGCTGGGCCGTGCCGATCAGCTGGGTCTGATCCAGTGTCGGCGAATTCGTCGGCGAGGTACGGATTTCCACGGACGTACCGGGGCTCGGCGAGGTGATCGAGACGTTCGTCAGCTTCGCCGGGCTCGGCAGCGTGGCCAGCAGCCCCACGCCCTTCTTGAGGGCGGGGAACTGCTGGAAGTACTGATCGGAGCGCCAGACGGTGGCCGGGTCGTTGTCCAGCACCGCGCCGACGCCGCTGACGTTGTCCGGCGTGCCCTCCGGGGAGAACACGGTCGCTCCGGTCACCGGGACCGGGACGCCGCCCTCGGACGCCTGGTTGCCAGGGATCGCTCCGGCCGGCGTGGTCGGCGAGGGCAAACTGTTGGTGGTCAGACCGATATTGCGCTGCTCGTCGAGCGGTGCTTCGGACGCGCCGGGCGCGAAAACGCTGACCATCCACCAGATCACGATGCCGACCACCAGCGCGGCCAGAATGCCGAGGCCGACCATGATCCACATCATGCGCTGCGACCGCTCGCGTTCCGCGGCGAGCAGTTCGGGATCGGCCAGCGAATCGTCGGTGTTGACCGGCTGCGCCCGCTGCCCGAGCCGCAGCACCGGAATGAAATCGGTCTTCTGGTCGACGACCGAGGCCTGTTCCAGCACGTGCTGGACGGTGGCCGCGGTCCGCACGCCCTTGTTCGACTCCAGCGAGCGCACCGCGACCGCGGAGATCTCGAAGGGCACCTCGGGCCGAATCTGTCTCGGCTCCATCGGCGTTCCGTCCGGGCCGAAGTCGGCGAGGCGCAAGCCGCCGACGGTGGCGGCGGTGCCGGTCAGACCGCCGGAGCGGATCGGCCAGCGCGCGGTGATGAGCGCGTAGAGCATGGCGCCGAGACCGCGTACGTCGGATTGCGCGTCGGAATCGGATAGCGTGCCGGGGAAGGCGAGCACCGCGTCACCGGACGCGCTGATCCGCACCCGGTCCGGGTGGTCGATGGACAGCGAACCGCCGCTGCGGTGGGCCAATTCGGCCGCCGAGGCGAGTGCGCGGATCGCCCGCGCCGCGCCGATCGGCGACGGCACCGTCTCGGCCATCTCGCGTAGCGAGCGACCCGGGGTCCACTCGGCGACCACGATGCCGCCGGAGCTGCCGCGCACCACGTCGAGAACGCGGGCGAGGCCGGGCGAATTGATGCGGCCGAGCCGCAGCGTGCGGGAAAGGATGGCCTGCGGACCGTCGTGGCCGGAGTTGTCGGTGGCCTTCTGATCGGCGTCGACGAACGTGAGCGCGACCTCGCGGTCGAGTTTGATGTCGAGCGCCTGCCAGAACTTCAGTCCACGCGCGCCGCCGTGGCTGGCGAGCAGGCGGTAGCGGCCGCCCGCGACCGAAGCGCCCGGAATCAGCTTGGGGCCGCGCGGAGTTCGACGCGAAGCCGTCGTTTCCGGCGCGGTGGGCGGCAGCTGCGGAATGGGGATCATTCCGGTGTCGTACATCGGGTCGCGCGGCGGCGCCTGGCGCGAGGTCTCGCGCGGACCGTGCTGCCCGTCGGTGGAGGGAGTGCCTACCGCTTCCTCGTTCGTATGCTCGGGGTCCGACGGGTTCTCCGCGGCGGGCGGATGGTCGGTGGACAGGCCACCGGCCTTGGGCGCAGAAGGATCGGCGGCTGGGACGCCGCCCACCGCCGCGTCGTCGCTCACCCTGGTTCCTCCTTCGCCCTGGTATGTCGAAGATCCGGCGAATTCGCCACTTGTGCTTCTCTGCCGAACAGGGTACGGGAACTCCCCCCGCCCGGTGCGGTCAACAGCATCCGGTCTGATCACGGGCAAGACCATCGTGGCCTGCGAATCCAGGTACGGATCGAAGCCGGAGTACATGTACGGATCGGGCCTGCGGAACACCTGCGTGGCGTACTGGTCCTCGACCGGTCCATCGAGGTCCAGATCCGGCGCGGGCGGCGTGATGCCGAGGCGACGGGAGATGGCCACGGTGATGGCGACGATCTCCGGAATACCGGCGAGACGCATGAGCCCGAACGCCGTCGCGAACATGACGATCGCCGTGATCGTCACGCGGATCAGCGAGCCGGGACCGCCCATGGATTCCGACAGCCGCTCCAGGCCGAGCACCTTGTCCACGATCAGCATCACCGCGCCGCCCGCGATCGACGCGAGCACGACCCGGGTGACGGTGCGGCCGACGTTCGCCATCCGCAGATCGCCGAGGCTGCGGTGCAGCAGGTAGCCGCCGATGATGGCGCCCGCGGTGAACCCGAGGCCGGTGGCGACGCCGAGCACGATGACGACCTGATCGCTGTTGTCCGCGATGACCGGCGCCAGCGCCGAGAAGGCGATCTTGACGGCGGTGATGCCGAGGATGATCCAGGTCGGCGTCCACGCCTGCTCCCGCGCGTAGAACACCCGCAGGTGGATCAGCACGAGCGCGTAGGGAATCAGCGCGAAGGCCGACCAGCTCACGGCGTAGCCGAGGCGTTCGGCGTCGCCGGTGAAGCGCGCGTACCCGAACAGCGCCTCGCCGAGCTGGGGTCCCGCGAGCGTCAGGAAGGTGACAACGGGGACGAGCGCGATCATCGTCAGGCGGGTCGCGACGGACAGGTCGTCGACGACGGCGGGGGTGTCGCCCTCGGCCGCATTGCGGCTCAGCCTCGGCATGATCGCGGTGAGCACCGTGACGCCGAGGACGCCGTAGGGCAACTGGAGCAGCAGCCAGGCCAGCGAGTAGATGGCGGGGCCCGCCTCGTCCGCCGTCGAGGCGATGTGGTTGGCGAAGACCAGGCCGACCTGGCTGATCAGCACGTACAGGATGATGGCGGCGCCCATCATGCCGAACTGCTTGAGCCGGGTGTCGACGCCCCAGAGCGGCCGCAGGTCGATCCCCTCGCGGCGGATCGCGGGCAGCAGGGTCGCCGCCTGGGTGAACACGCCCAGCGTGACGCCGATACCGAGGACGAGCAGCTTCGGATCGCTCATCCGCACCGGATCGAGCGTGATCTCACCGGGCGTCACCGCGTACAGGCCGAGCACAACGAGCACGACGACGTTGTTCAGCACGGGCGCCCATGCGCCGGGTTTGAACACCTGGCGGGTGTTCAATATCGCGGTGAACAGCGCCGACATGCCGTAGAAGAGGATCGCGGGCAGCAACAAGAAGGTCAGCGCCGTGGTCAGCTGGGTGTTGACCTTGCCGTCGGCGGAGACGAAGACGTGCGTCGCCAGCAACGGCGCCGCGGCCGTCGCCAGCAACGTGGCGCCCAACAACACCACGAAAGCGGCCGTGACCAGGCGTCGGACGAAGGCCGACCCGCCGTCGGGGTCCTCCTTCTCGGCGCGCACCAGCGTGGGCACCACCATCGCGGTCAGCACGGCGCCGAGCACCAGCTCGGTGATCATGTTCGGGATCAGGCTCGCCGAGGTGAAAGCACTGGCGATCGCCGGACCGAGTACCGCGGCGAGCAGCAGCTGCTTACCGAATCCGGTGATTCGGCTGATCAGCGTCGCGATCGCGATCGAACCGGAGTCCCTGAGCAGCCGAGCGTTCGTGTTCTCCGTGCTCTCGGCCGCCTCCGGCTCGGCCTCGGTGACCGCCCAGTCGTGGGCCGGCGGACGGTCGGCCTGGGCCGAGCTGTGCGCGGCAGGCCCGGTCCGGGTCCGCAGCGGCGCCGGGTTCGGCTGCTGCGGCGCGTACTGGGGCGGCGGCGCGAAACGCTGTGGCGGCGCCGGGGTGCGCGGGATCGGCCTGCCTTGGCCGGGCGGCATGCTGGTCGGCGGTGCGGGTCGTCCCTGCGGAGGGGGTGCGGGCCTGCCTTGCTGCGCGGGCGGCGCGGGGCGGCCCTGCGGCGTAGGACGCGGTCCGCCGGGACCAGCGGGCTGCGGCGGGTAATGATGCTGACCGGGATGCGGAGCGGCGTCGGGCCGTTGCGGCGGCACGGGCGGACGGCCGACGGGTCCGTGCTGCGCGGGCATCGGGCCGGATTGTCCGGGAAGCGGGCCGCGCTGCGCGGGCATGGGCCCCGAGGGCGGCGCCATCCGACCGCCTTGCGGCGGCCCGGACGGGCGGCTGACCCGAGGCACTCTCGGATACTCGCCGTAGGGGTCCCGGTGCGTCATGCCGGGATCCTCCTGCGGTTCGCTCTGCGGCCGGACCCGCTCCCAAGGTGCGGCGGGCGCCCGGCGGGCGGGCGGCCCGTCAGGTCGTTCATCAGGTCGAGACCGATGAGCGGATAAATCATCGTCGCTCATCATGCCTCCTGTGTCGTACCGGACCTGCGCATCCGGCATGCCCGATCGGCGTTTCGCCCATCGAGCCTCCCCCGCCGTGCTGGTTTACGCGCCCGCGCCGGAGCGGGCACGACGATGCTCCGATTGTCCCGCACGGTGAGGGCATCCGATCGATCATCCCTCATCGTGTCCGTGATCCTGTTCGCGTAGTACTCGCTTGCGCGCACGCCGGTACCTGTTCACCCGACGCCTGATGCCCGGGTCGAAACCCTCGTCCGCGGGATCGGGCTTGCCACGGAAGCGCCGCCAGAGCCGGCGGCCGGCCAACAGGAAGAGCAGCAGTCCGGCGCATGCCGTAATTATGGCCAAGGCCTGGCCGTAGGCGTTCGAACGCACCGAGACCGAGGTGGCGTTGCCGAGCGCGACACCGTCGGGGGTGGTGAGGGAAATCGGAATCACCAGGTTGCGGCTGTCGCTGACCTCGGTGGGAATCTGGAACGACCGCGTGCCCTTCGGTGGAAGCTGCTGTTCGCCGATGTCGGTGATATTCGTCTCGGCGGGCGCCTCGATACGGAACCTGATGCGGATCGCGACGGGCAGGTCGTTGCGCGCGACCAGCAGCAGCGGGCTCTGCTCGGAGGCCAGCGTGTACACGCCGCCGGGCGGGAGCACCGTCACCGACCGGTACAGGTTGTCCATCGTGCGGGTCGTCTGATCCAGCCGTCGCTGCGCGAAGGTGTCCGGCTGGGTGGCATTGCCGGTGCGGCGATCGGAGAGGGAGAGGACCCGCAGCAGGTCGTCGCGCAACGGCGTGAGGAACTGGCGCGGCGTCGGCTCGATCTCCGGCACGTCCACCAGCGCTCGCATCAGTTCGGTGATTCGGTGGCCCTGGTCGCGGGTCGGCAACACGAATCGCGCGGGCACCGCGTCCTCGGCGGCCTGCGGCAGATAGTCGAGCTCGTGCGGTTGGGCGTCCGGCGGCTGCGCGAGCAGGTCCGTGAACGAGCGCGGCACCGCGAGATTGTTCCTGACCAGCAGCTCCAGCTGCGCGAGCAGCGCGGCGGCCTCGTCCCGGTTGGCGCCCCACTGCTGCGGTGGCATCAGCAGCAGCGAGCGCGGCTTGCCCGGCTCCGGATGCAGCGCGCTCCACGAGACCGCGCCCAGCGCGTCCTGGAGACGGGCGGCGCGCGAGTCGTTGGTGACGTCGTAGCGCACCCGGTCGGGGGTGAACGACGGCGTCGGCGGATTCGAACCGACCGCGGCGAGCGCCGTCGCGGACCAGATGTCGAAGGTCGCCGCGTGCAGGGCCGGGTCCGGCTGTGCGGCGGGCGGTGCGCCGGGTTCGGGGGCCGGGGGCGACTGCTCCGGCGTCGGGTGCGCGGTGACGTCCGGTAGCCGGACCAGTTCGGGCGCCGCGGACTCGGCGACGTCCGTCTCCGCGCCCGCGGACGCGCGACCGTTGCTGAAATCCGCCGAGCCCGCCTCGCCGACCGGCACTGCGGCCGTGCCGGCCAGCACGGCGGTGCCGAAACCGTGGCTGCGCAACAACTTCCCGCCACTCGTGTCGATGCTGCCGGAATCCGGCAGGCTGACCCCGCGCAGCGAGCGGGTCGCCAGGATCGAATCGATGATCTCCGCGGGCGCGTGCAACGCGCGGGCCGACAGCTCCGGATCGTTCACCGCTGCCAGCGCGGTCACGTCCACCTGAGCGAACGGCAACGCCACCGTGCACACCGACGAGGCGAGCGTGCGCAACCGGTCCAGCCAGGTCTGCGCGTGCTCCGCGCCGGTGCCCTCGCGCGTCGCGCCGTCCGGATCCGACGGGCTGGCGAGCACGCGGTAACCCCTGGTCATCGCTTGCACGGTGAGCAGCAGATCCGGATCGACGGCGACACACACCGCCGAGGCAAGGCCGCGATCCCGGCTCGCCCCGGAACCGAGCGCCGACTCCAGCGCGCCGAGCAGCTGCTCCAGGCGCCCGCCCTTGCCGAGCGAAGCGGCCAGCTCGTCGTCGGTCAGCTCGACGTTCCCGTTCACCGAACCCGGCACGCCCGCCACCATCCGCGGCCGGTCGGCCAGCGGCCACAGCAACGTCGTCGCCACCGGAGCGTCGCTCGGCGCAGGCACCGGCTGCGGGGCGTTCGGCCCGGCCGGCGGCAGGCCGAGCACCGGCAGCAGGAACCGTGCGTCGTCGAGCCGCGCCTGGCTGCCGTACGCGGGCTCGCCGTTGACGTTCAACAGCAGCGGATACACGCCGGGCTCGGTGATCTGCAACGACGCGTCGTCGTCCGACCGCAGCGGAATGCTCAACGTGAACTGCTTGCGCTGCCCGGGACTGAGCCGCTCCACCACGTCCTCGAACGGACCGGTGAGCTCGTAGTTGACCTGGTCCAGCCGCAGCGCCGAGCGCAACCCGCTCGGCGCCGACACCGCGGCGGCCCGTTGAATACGGACGCTGACGTCGTCGACGACGCGATCGCCGATGTTCGTCACCGTGCCCGACACCGTGAGCAGCGAATCACTGGTCGTGGTCACCGCCGAGGGCGAAACCGAATCCAGCGACAGCTTCAAGAATTTGGGCGTCGTGGAATTGTTCGACCCGTTCGGCTGCGCACCCGACGGGGCGGCGAGCAACACCGGCGCGGCCGTCATCGAACCGAGCAGGGTCAGGACCGCCACGATGATCCGGAACAGTCCACGCGTCATCGCTTGCCGGTCTCCATCCGGTCGATCAACCGGTTCGCCACCTCGGCCAGTCTGCGCTCGTCGGCATAGGCCAAACGAGAATCCAGTTCCGTCAACGGAACCCACGCGACCTGGGTGACCTCCACGTCGGCATCGGACAACTCGCCGCCGACGGAACGCAAAAGATAATGATGCACGGTCTTGTGTACCCGGCGGCCCTCGGTGACGAACCAGTAATCGATACTGCCCAACTCGGCCACCACCACGCCGTGAATGCCGGTCTCCTCGGCCACCTCACGGATCGCGGTCTGCTCCGCCGTCTCGCCTTCCTCGATATGACCCTTCGGCAACGACCACAGCAACCGGCCACGGCGATCGGTGCGACCGATCAAGGCAGCGCTGCGTTTATCGCTCGGTCCGTCCAGACCGTCCACGACCAATCCCCCCGCCGAAGTCTCCCGGACGGTACGCATGCGCGGTTTCGCCGCGTTGGCCGCCGAACCGCGGCGCCGAGGCTGGCGGCGTCGACTGTTCGCGCGATCGGCCGGAGACACCAAGCAATCCTACTGTGTTCAATTTGCCGCGCTGGCGCGCGGCGGGTTCGCGGCCCTCTATGTCTCGCTTCCCAGCGACCGAGACTCGCGACTGCGTCGCATGCGTCTCGGTCGCTGGGAAGCGAGACGGCCGCGAACGGTCGCTCGTCGGGCTCGCTCCGTGGTGGGGCAGGTGAGGGTGCGATGTTGCGTGAGTTCAAGGCTCTTACATCTGACTTGGTAGGCGTCGAGACTCGCGACTGCCGTCGCATGCGTCTCGGTCGCTGGGAAGCGAGATGGCCGCGAACGGTCGCTTGTCGGGCTCGCTCCGTGGTGGGTGAGTGGGGATGGGATGTTGCGTGGATTCCAGATCTTTGCGGCTGGCTTGCTTGGGGCGAGACTCGCGACTGCGTCGCATGCGTCTCGGCCGCTGGGAAGCGAGACGGCCGCGAACGGGCTCGTAAGACTCACCCTCGGAGTGGTTGGGGATGTGGGAGTTCGCTTCATGGGCTGCCCGGAGGGGTTGTGACCATCGGTTTGTCAGGTGGGATGGACGTCACCTTTCGTCCGAGGCGGTTGTTCGGTCGCGTGCCGGAAAATCGCTTTTCCCGGCTCGGTAAGCTGCTGCTTCGTGGTTTCGCCCAAGTCCGAGGATGCGCAAGTGACCGATCCACCTCCGCTGTCTTCCGAGGAGCGGCGTACCCGGTTGCTGGCCGCGGCGGCGGTCACTCTCGGCGGGCTCGCCGATGTGCTCACGCCACTCGGTGAACTGTTCGCGGCGCGCGGGCACGAGCTGTATCTGGTCGGCGGCAGTGTGCGCGACGCGGTGCTCGGGCGGCTCGGCACGGATCTGGACTTCACCACCAGCGCGCGGCCCGAGCAGGTGCAGGAGCTGATGCGCGGGTGGGCCGACCACCTGTGGGATACCGGCGGCCTGGCGTTCGGCACGGTCAGCGCGGCCAAGGACGATCAGCAGCTGGAGATCACCACCTTCCGCAGCGACTCCTACGACCGGGTGTCGCGCAATCCGGAGGTCACCTTCGGCGACACGCTCCAAGGCGATCTGGTGCGCCGCGACTTCACCGTCAACGCGATGGCCGTGAAGATCGCCGCGGACGGTTCGCTCGAGTTCATCGATCCGCTCGGTGGCATGGACGCGCTGCTGGCCGGTGTGCTGGACACCCCTGCGGCGCCGGAGGATTCGTTCCATGACGATCCGCTGCGCATGCTGCGCGCCGCCCGCTTCGTCTCCCAGCTCGGCTTCGAACTGGCGCCGCGGGTGCGCGTGGCCATCGAGGCGATGGCGGGCGAGATCGATCGCATCACCGCCGAGCGGGTGCGCACCGAACTCGACAAGCTCATCGGCGGCGCGCATCCGATCGACGGCATCAATGTGATGTGTGAGAGCGGTCTCGCCCAGCGGGTGCTGCCCGAGGTGCCCGCCATGAAGCTGGAGATCGATGAGCACCACCAGCACAAGGACGTGTACTGGCACTCCCTGACCGTGCTTCAGCAGGCCATCGACCTCGAGGACGGCGATCCGGACCTGGTGCTGCGCTGGGCGGCGCTGCTGCACGACATCGGCAAGCCCGACACCAAGCGCAACGAGGCGGGCGGCGGCGTCAGCTTCCACCATCACGAGGTGGTCGGCGCCAAGATGGTGCGCAAGCGGATGCGCGCGCTGAAGTATCCGAAGCAGTTCACCGAGGACGTGGCGAGGCTGGTCTTCCTGCATCTGCGTTTCCACGGCTACGGCAAGGGGCAGTGGACCGATTCCGCGGTGCGCCGCTACGTCACCGACGCCGCCGAGCTGCTGCCCAGGCTGCACAAGTTGGTGCGCGCGGACTGCACCACCCGCAACAAGCGCCGCGCGGCCGCGCTACAGGCCACTTACGACGAGCTCGAGGTGCGGATCGAGCGCATCCAGCAGGAGGAGGACCTGGCCAAGGTCCGCCCCGACCTGGACGGCAACGCGATCATGGAGCTGCTCGGCCTGCCGCCCGGCCCGGAGGTCGGCAAGGCGTGGAACTATCTCAAGGAGCTGCGCCTCGACCGCGGCCCGCTGACCCGCGAGGAAGCCGAGGCGGCGTTGTTGGAATGGTGGAAGTCGCAGAGCTGAAAAGGCTTTCGCTCAGAAGACGATGAGCGTGGTGCCCGCGACGATGGCGTTGCGGATCTGCGCCAGGTCGAACGAGCCGGTCGTCTCCGGCAGGTCCGCGCGGAATCGGACCAGGTCGCCCTCGCGGACGGCGTGTGCGATGCGGGCGTGCCGCGGCAGGTTCTCCAGCAGCAGCGCGGGCGCGGTGATCGCGCGCCGCGGTATCCGGACGCCGAGCCAGTTGGCCCGGTGGATCTCGACGGTGAGCAGGTTGTTCTCGACCGCGGCGTCGACCAGCGCGGTCAGCCTGCGTTTTCGGTGCCTGGCCACGATCAGGCCGCTCTGGTGCACGCTCAGCTGCCAATCCAGCGGCAGGGTGTTCAGCCAGCCGACCAGGGCCGCCGTGGTGACGGTGGCCTCCACGTCCAGCTGAGACGCCCGCAACTTGGTCGGGACGCCGGGGATCAACCGGACGCCGTGCGCGATCACCGTCACCGCTTCGATGGGGTGTTCGTCCCAGCTCAGCCGCGACAGCACCGTCTTGGTCTGGAAGTGCGCTCCGCGCCTGCGCACCTTCAACACCTGCAGCGTCGCGTTCACCTCGTGGCCGAGCAGGGTGGCGTTGACCTCTTGGCCGCCGAACCTGCTGAGGATGCCTTCGCTCAGCACCGTCATCAGTGCGTCCGGCATCAGCGCCGTGACCGTGCCCGAGCCGAGGTCGACGACCGGATCCATCCACGAGGTGGTCGTCGCGATCCATTGCTCCAGCCAGGACTGATCGAACAGGCGCTTGCCGAAGTCGACGGCCCACAGCGGTGACCATGACTTCGGATCGAAATACGTGGCCATGATTGCTTCGAGGGTACTTGCCGCCGAGCGGTGCGACCATTCGTACGGGGAGGCGATCGTCTGCTCGAGGAGGCGGCCATCGGCGCCGGTCTGCCGATTCTTTGGCCGGTGCGGCGCGCGAGGACGACAATGTCGGGGCACGCGCAGGATCGACGGCGGGAGGACACCGATGGCGCTGGATCTCAACAGCGATCTCGGCGAGGGCTTCGGCCCGTGGACGATGGGCGACGACGCGGCGATGCTCGACATCGTGACCAGCGCCAACATCGCCTGCGGCTTCCACGCGGGCGATCCGTCGATCATGCGCGCCACCTGCGCGACGGCGGTGCGCAAGGGGGTGCGGATCGGCGCGCACGTCGGGTACCGCGATCTGGTCGGATTCGGCAGGCGCGCGATCGCCGTCGCGCCCGCCGAGCTGCGCGACGAGGTGCTGTATCAGATCGGGGCGCTGGATGCCTTCGCCAAGACGGCGGGCGATCGGGTCCGCTACGTGAAGCCGCACGGCGCGCTCTACCACGCCGCCGCGGCGGATCGGGAGCTGGCCGAGGCGCTGCTCACGGCGTTGGCCGACTACGACGCCGAGCTCGCGCTGCTCGGCCCGGCCGGGACGGAGCTGGAGACGGCCGCCGCCGAAGCGAAGATCCGATTCGTCGGCGAGGGCTTCGCCGATCGCGCCTACACCCCGTCCGGCTCGCTCGCCCCGCGCGGACAGCCCGGCGCGGTATTGCACGCCGACGAGGCCGTGGCACAGGCGATGTCGATCGCGGCGTCGCGCACCGCGCGCACGATCGAGGGCGGTGCGGTCGCGGTCACCGCGGCCAGCCTGTGCGTGCACGGCGACACTCCCGCCGCGGTGGAGATGGCGCGCCGGATTCGCGCGTCGCTCGCCGAGTCGGGTGTGCCGGTCGAGCCGTTCGCGTAAACCGGAGCGATGCGATGAGAAATCCCAGCGCCGCTCTGCGGGATCGAAAATCGCCCTGGCAGCAGTACATTCGTGCCGCTGGGGATCGAGCATTGCTGGTCACGCCGAGCGAGCCCGCCCTGGCTGCCAGGTTGGCGGACGGGCTACGCGACAGCGCACCCGAGGGCGTCCAGGACGTGCTGCCCGCCGCCGAGACCGTGCTGGTGACCCTGGTATCCGCCGATGACGCCGAATCGGTGCGCCGCGAGATCTGCGCACTGCTGGAAGACGCCCAGCACGAGCCTGATTCGCCGGATGTTTCCCGTGAAACACTGCCGCACAACGATTCTCCCGAGCCGATCGTCATTCCGGTGCGCTATGACGGAGCGGATCTGGCCGGCGTCGCCGAACTGCTCGGCATGACCGAGGACGAGGTGATCGCCGCGCACACCGGCACGGTGTGGCGCTGCGCGTTCGTCGGATTCGCACCGGGCTTCGGCTACCTGGAGTCCCCCGACGGCCGTTTGAGCGTCCCGCGCAGGGACTCGGCTCGCACGTCGATACCCGCGGGCGCCGTCGCGCTCGCGGGCGGCTACTCGGCGGTGTATCCGCGCAGCACACCGGGCGGCTGGCAGTTGATCGGCCGCACCGAGCTGCCGATGTGGGATGTCGACCGCGATCCGCCCGCGCTGATCCGCGCGGGCGGTCTGGTCCGTTTCGAGGTGGCCGGATGATGTTCGTCGAGTGGGTCGGTCCGCTGGCCACCATCCAGGATCTGGGCCGCCCGGGTTGGTTCGATTCCGGCGTCGGACCTTCGGGCGCGGCCGATCGCGCGTCGTTGCGCCTGGCGAATCGGCTGGTCGGGAATCCGGAGGGCGCCGCGGCGATCGAGGTGCTGCTCGGCGGCCTGGTGTTGCGCGCCGAACGGCACCACACCGTCGCCGTCACCGGCGCGCCCGCCCAGGCGGTGCTCGACGGTACCCCGGTCGGTCATGCCAGCGTGCTGGAAATCGAAGAGGGACAGTCCCTTCGGCTCGACTTCGCGCCGAACGGGCTGCGCAGTTACGTCGCGGTGCGCGGCGGCATCGACGTCGCGCCGGTGCTCGGATCACGCAGCCGCGACACCCTGTCCGGCATCGGGCCGGAACCGCTGCGCGCGGGCGTTCGCCTGCCGATCGGGCCGGTGCCGCGCGAGCTGCCGCTCGTCGATGTCGCGCCCGTCGCCGGTCCGTCCGGCGGGCTCGTCACGGTGCGCGCGTTGCTCGGCCCGCGCGACGACTGGTTCGACGACGCCGCAGCGCTTTTCGCGGGCGAGTGGGCGGTGTCCCCCGACACCGACCGGGTGGGCGCCCGCATCGGCCGCGTCAGCGGACCGCCGTTGCGGCGGCGGATCACCGGCGAATTGCGTACCGAGGGCATGGCGCTCGGCTCGGTGCAGGTGCCGCCGAGCGGTCAGCCGGTGATCTTCCTCGCCGATCACCCGATCACCGGCGGCTATCCGGTGATCGCGGTGGTACTCGACGCCGACGTCGACGCGGTGGCCCAGGCCAGGCCGGGTCAGCGACTGCGCTTCCTGCGGGTCAGCTGATCACTTCGGCACGCTCATGTCGGCGCGCATCAGATACACGTTGTAGGTGTCCCAGGCCGAGATGGTGAAGTACAGGTCCCGTCCCGACGACCACGGGTGGATGAAGCCGCCGTAGGCCTTCGGGTAGTCCGAGGTGTACGCCAGCGGCACCGATTCGGTCCAGATACCCTGCGGCGCAGCGGCTTCGCGCAGCACGATGGCGCCCTGCGCCGAATCCAGGTACACCATCTGCCATGTGCCCGCGGCCGCGTCGTAGCGCACCGACACCTCGCTCGCTATGCCGAGAAACAGTGGCGTCGCGTGGTTTTCGATGACCGGCGCCCAGCTGCCGTGCACCCAGTACTGGTAGGCGGTCTTGTTCAGCACCTGATTCTTCGGCACCCTGGCCAACCCGACCATGCCGACCCGCCCGTTGGGCGTGCCGAACATGTACACGTAGTCGCCCTGCGGGACCATCGCGGTGACCTGGAACTGGCCGATGCCGAAGAGGTTGTCCCACTTGGCGTACTGATCCTTGGTCCAGGTGCTGCCGTTGTCGTCGGACCAGGCGATGCCGCCGTAGTTGGTCCGCCACAGACCGGGGATACGGCTCCACCTGTTCACCGACATGTAGCTCAGGTACTGGCGCTGCCCGATCGCGAACCCCGAGGTCGGGATCACGGTGGTCTCCCAGTTCTTGATCTTGCGGCTGCTCAGGATCTCGGCCGCGTGGCAGCGGGTGTCCTGCACCATGGTGTCGATGGTCAGGCCGTCGGACAGGTCGCGGTCGGTGCTGTAGGCGAGCACGTTGCTGCGCCAGTCCGGGCCGCCCGCGCCGCCGGTGACCCAGCCCTCGCCGAAGGTGTCGCCGAAGACCACGGCGACCTCGCCGGGCTTGGTTTCCCACATCAGGCCCAGGTCGGTGCCGTCGACCTGCCAGCGCATGTCGGTGCGGTTGTCCGAGCCGTGCCCGGTGACCTGGCCGACCAGTTCGACCTCGTGGACCAACGGCTTGCCGACGCTTTCGGCCACCGGCCCCGGTTCGATCGGATGCACGACCAGCGGCGGCGGATCCTGGGGCTTCTCGCCGGGACCGCCCGGCACGGGAACGGGGATCGGCTCGATCTCCGGGCGGAACTCGATGCGCGGCAACTGGATTCCGCCGTTGCCCGAGCCGGTGCCGCTGCCCGTGCCTGAACTTCCTGTGCCGGAGCTGCCTGTGTCCGCACTGCCCGTATCCGCACTGCCCGTGCCGGAACCGCTGCCGCTGCCCGAGCTCGATCCGGTGCCGGGGGCGGGCGCCTCGGGCGTCTCCGGGTCCGAAGCCGCTGTCTCCGGTTTCGGCGTGTCGCGGATGTCGGGACACGGGTTCCGGCACGGATCCTCGGGCAGCGGCTCGGGAACGATGCGGGTGGTGTCCTGCGGCGGGTCCGGCACCGGCACCGGGGTGATCTCCGGGATCGGCACGGGAATGTCGATCTGCGGCGGCAGCACGATCGGCGGTGCCGGCGGCAGGCTCGGGTCGGGCTCGCGGGCAAGCGGATCGAATCCCGTCTCGCCGCACAGATTCACCGGCGGAGGCGCCCACGGATGCGGAGCGGCCTGCGCGGGCGCGGGGACCGTCAGCACTCCGGCGAGCAGTACCCCGAAGAGCGCTGGGGATTCCAGCTTCCGCGGCAGCGCTCCCATATCTGTTGACTCCCTGGTCGAATCGGTCGCAGCTCGATCAACTTACCGGAACGGACGTGCTCCGGCCGGGCGCCGTGCGGCGCCGATCGCGATCGCGATGGAACCGTATTCGGGCTGGTCGCGTCCAAGCAGATATGAACGACATCGAGTACGGCTTCGGGACGGGCGACGGCACCGTCCACGTCTGGTCGTCACCGGCCGATCTCGACCTGGCAGGCACCGGCACCACCGACGCCATCCAGCTGGATTTCGACGGCGACGGCCTGGTCGACGACGCGATGTGGGATTCGCACGGCACCGGCATCGCCGACGTGACCGCGCTGGATCTCGACGACGACGGCGTGCTCGACCACTTCTATACCGATCCCACCGGCCTCGGCACCTGGAATCACCAGGTCACCGGCTCGGCCGCCGACGCGTCCAGCGAACCGCTCGACTGGATCGTGCGCACCGGCCCCGAGCCCCTCGCCGCCCCGCAGTACGGTGCGGCCCCCACCGTCACCGAAGCCCTCGCCGACTACCCGATCCACCCGGAACCGATGGCGCACGCAGGCGCCGTGCACCAGGTTCCCCCGTGGGACCACCCGGCGTCGCCGCGAGACCTGCCGCCCGCCCCGAATCATCCCGAGCCGCAGCATCATTCGATGCTCGGATCGGAGTATCCGATGTGGTCCGACCGCCAGGCCCGCCCCGGCGACCCGCCGCTGCCGACCGAGACCGCGCCGATGGGCGAACCGCCCGCGCAGGCACCCGACCTGTTCGAGGATTCGCACTCGCGCTGGTGATCCGCGAGCGCCCGCCGTTCTAACGCGCGATCGTCCGCCGCCTGCTGTTCAGCGCGATCGCGAGAATCCCCAGTCCATACCCGACCGCGCCCGCCACGACCACCGGCAGTGAACGCCCGTCGTCGGGGATCAGCACGGCGGCGAGTGCGATGGCCGAGACGAACGCGATGTTGAAGACGGTGTCTTGCAGGGCGAACACCTGTCCGCGTCGCGCGTCGTCGATATCTATCTGCATGGTGGCGTCGCCGGTGAGTTTGATCGTCTGCCCGGCCAGCCCGAACAGGAAGGCGCCCGCCAGCAGCAGATGATGCGCGCGCTCGGCCGCCGCGCCCGCCTCGGCCACGGCGATGGGCGTCACCAGGGTCAACTGCACGACCATCGCCGCCACCAGCCCGGTGACCACCGTGCGCGATCGGCCCAACCGCGGGATCACCAGCGGCGCGACGACGGCGGCGACCAGCATGCCCGCGGCCGTCGCGGCGATCGCCACACCGAACCCGATCAGCCCGCTGCTCAGCCCGGAACCCTCGGGCACATGCCGCAACACCAGGACCATGATCAGCGTGTTGGCCCCGAACACCACGCGGTGCGTGCCGATGCCGATCATCGCCGTGGTCACCGAGACCGACTGCCACACCGCCATCGCGCCGGTGCGCAACCCGGTGATGATCGCGTGCGCGGTCCCTTCCCGGACCTCGCTGCCGTCCTCCGGGCCGAGCACGCCGGACCGGAAGCCCGCCGCGAGGAGCGCGCCGAGCACCGAACCGGCCGCGCTGATCGCGACGGCGACGGCCGACCCGAAATCGCCCGCCCCGATCACCCCGATGACGGCCACCGCGATGGCCGCGCCCGCGGCCGCGCACCCCGAGGCCACCGTGGCGAGCACCGAATTCATCGGCACCAGCCACTGCTGGGCGAGCACCTTCGGCAGCGCCGCCGAGACGCCCGCCATCACGAACCTGCTGATGCCGATCACGGCCAGCGCGAGCAGCAGCACCGGTGGCTCGGCGACCCCCGCGACCAGGCACACGCTCGTCACGCCGATCAGCACGCCACGCAGCACATTCGCCACCAGCAGCACCGCGCGCCGATCCCAGCGGTCGAGCAACGCGCCCGCGTAGGGCCCGATCACCGAATACGGCAGCAGCAGGACGGCGAAGCCGGCGGCGATGGCCAGCGGATCGGTCTCGCGCTCGGGATTGAACAGGATCGCGCCGGACAACGCCGCCTGGAACATCCCGTCACCGAACTGTCCGGCGAAGCGCACGATGGCCAAGCGCACCACGCCGGGACTCTCGCGCAGCGCCGTGCGCAGCCGAACGCGCGGCGCGTCGGCGAGCGGGCTGTCTTCTTGGCGACCGATCGACACCGCCCTGATTGTGCCCTCTCGACCGAGCACGGGCGGAGGTACGTCCCTCAGTCAGCCCCAGCTGACCAGGGAACTGACGGCCGCGCGCATATCCGGCGCCATCGGCAGCTCGTCGAGTGCGCCCGCGTCTATCCAGGCGAAGGCGTCGTGTTCGCCCGGCGCCAGCGCCACCTCGCCGGGCTCCACCTCGACCAGGAAGCTGAACTTGCGCACCCTCGGTTTGGTGCGGGTGGCGTAGTCGATGCCGCCGAGGAACTCGGTGATGCTGCGCACCCGCAGCCCGGTCTCCTCGAACAATTCGCGCGCCACGCACTCGGCGAAGGTCTCCCCCGATTCCACGCCGCCGCCGGGCAGTTCGTACATGCCGCCGTGGTAGTCGTCGGGCACCCGCCGGACCACGAGGAGCTTCCGGTCGCGGAACACGGCGACACCGACCACGAAGTCGCTGATGCCGTCGCGGCGCGCCTCGGAGCGGAGCTGCCGCTCGATGCGATCGAGCGCCTCCCGTCGCATTTCGGCTCTCACCTCCGGTTCCGTTGGGGCGCATCATGTTACGAACCCGGTGCCGTCGGGAGAGGGCTCCGTCGCCGGTTACCCTACGTGTCCTGTTCTCGCGTCGCCGCACCGGTCGGTACTGGTTGCCTGCCGTTCACCCGCTGGTCGCTCGCGTAAAATGCCGAGTGCAGGACAATTTACTAGGAATCAGGAGTACGTCGACCTCGAGTGCTCCTACCCTGAAAGGTGATCGGTGCACGGTCGGAGAGAGGAGGACCCAGATGTCCACACTCACGACGCCCCACATCGATGTCCACCGTGGCGGCGACCGCATGAAAACGCGGGTGTCCTGGTTGGATTCGAAGCATTCGTTCTCCTTCGGTGAGCACTACGACCCGGAGAACACCCACCACGGCCTGCTGCTGGTGAACAACGAGGACATCGTGCTGCCCGGGCAGGGTTTCGACACCCACCCGCACCGGGACATGGAGATCGTCACCTGGGTCCTCGGCGGCAGCTTGGTGCACCAGGATTCGCTCGGGCACAGCGGCGTCATCTACCCGGGCCTGGCCCAGCGGATGAGCGCGGGCACCGGCATCCTGCATTCGGAGAAGAACGACTCCTGGCGGCTGGACAACAGTGCCGAGCACCAGGAGCCCGTGCATTTCGTACAGATGTGGGTGGTGCCCGACGAGCCCGGCCTCACCCCCGGCTACGAGCAGCTGGAGATCGACGACGAGCTGGCGGGCGGCGGCCTGGTCACCGTGGCCTCGGGCCTGCCGCGCTACCGCGATCGCACCGCCATCGCGATCAACAGCAGCCATTCCGCGCTGCACGTGGCCCGCATGGCCGATGCGGAGCCCGACGCCGCGCCGCAGGTGATCGACCTGCCGGACGCGCTGTACCTGCATCTTTTCGTCGCCCGCGGCGAGGTGGAGATGGAGGGCGTCGGACCGCTGTACGAAGGCGACGCGGTGCGCCTGACGCGCAGCGGCGGCCAGCGCATCACCGCGCACGGCCCGGCGGAGGTCTTGGTCTGGGAGATGCACGCGCGACTCGGCGGACAATGAGCGGTCCCTCGTTCGGTATGTCCGATTAACATCCGAATGTACGGAGCGCGATCAGTAGGCGACCGCCGCGCAGCGCCCCAGCAGAACCCGCGAGACCCGCAGCGAGTTCCCCAGCGGCACCGACTGAGAGGAAGTCCATGTCGCAATATCCCCCGCCCGGACAGTACCCTCCGCCGCCGCCCGGACAGTATCCGCCGCCCGGCGGGTATCCCCCGCCCGGACAGGGCGGCTACTGGCAGGAATCGCCGAAGGGCAAGGGGCTCGCCATCACCGCGCTGGTGCTCGGCATCCTGGCGTTGCTCAGCTTCTGGACCATCCTCGGCGGCGCCGTGTTCGGCCTGTTCGGCCTGATCTTCGGCATCATCGCCTTCGCCAAGGCCAGGAGGGGCACCGCGGGCGGGACCGGAATGGCCGTCACCGGTTCGATCTTGAGCGTGCTCGCCCTGATCGGCACGGTCCTGATCGCCATCGTCGGCTGGAGCTTCTTCGTCGATTCCGGCGGCAAGGATCTGCTCGACTGCCTGGACAAGGCCGGCAACGATCAGGCCAAGATCGACGAGTGCGAGCGGAAGTGGAACCAGAACATCGAGGATCGCTTCAGCGTCACGCTGACGCCGCGGCCGACGCCATAGGCGAGCTCATTCGTGCTTGGACGGGATCGTCACCGCCCTGGTAGCGGCGATCACCTCCGGTAGCTCCGGCCGGTAGTCCCGGTTCGGCCGCGCGACCCAGGTGCGGTAGCCGGTGTGTTCGTCGGCGGGCGATGGCAGCACGATTCGGCTGCCGGGCAAGGCGACCGCGGCGCAGACCCGGAAAAGGTCGGCGAAGAGCGCCATGTCCAGGTAGGAGTTGTCGGTCGGACCGGTCAGGAACGTCCAGCGCCCTGAACGCGGATGCGCGATGATCGGTCCGCCTTGTCGTCCGCCGGTGGTGAGCAACCCGCGCACCTTCGTGCCGAGGGAGGCGGGCATGACGACCGCGCCGACGGCCCCGACCTCGAGCATGATGCGACCGAGCGCCGGGTCGACGACGGCGTACAGCCCGTTGTCCTTGCGGTAGTGGCGGCAGCGGGCGAAGGCGTCCTGGTTGGCCGTGTACTCCTGAGCGGCCGCATGCGATGGCGAGGCGTCCGGCGATCCGAGTGGACCGTGACTGCCTGATTCAATGCGGAACGTGCTCATGACGAACCTCGCCTCGATACGGAGTGAACGTGACGGGTGAATCGGCCGTTGGTGTCGACCCTAGCCCTGCGCAACTGGGTTGACAATAGTCACACGCTGGCGTGTTGCCGAGGCGTAGCATCCCGTGCTATGGCACCCGTCTCGCCCACTGTCGCGCGTTGGGAGCTGGTGCTGCGCCTTCGCGAGTTGCGTGAGCAGCGTGGCTTCGATTCCGCCACCTTCGCCAAGCTGGTCGGCTTCACCCCGGCGAACTGGTCGCACGTGGAGAAGGGCAGGCGCGTACTCACCGGCAACACCATCGGTCCCGTGCTCGAACTGCTCGAGGTGACCGCCGAGGAGAGCACCGAACTGCTCACCCTGCTCGACGCCAGCAAACAGCGCGGCTGGTGGGCGAAGTCCTCCGCGCTGATCGGCCCGGAACTCCAGCGGCTGTACGGAATGGAGCACGGCGCGCAGAGCATCCGCAGTTACGACAGCCTGATCGTGCCGGGTTTGCTACAGACCGAGGCCTATGCCCGCGCACTCATCAGCGCCGACGTGATGATCCGTCCCGTGCAGGTGGAAGAGCTGGTGTCCATCCGCATGCGTCGCCAGGAACGGTTGCGCGGTCCGGACCGCGTCGAGCTCACCGCCGTCATCGGCGAAGCCGCGCTGTTGCAGCAGACCGGCGGCCCGGCCGTGCTGCACGGCCAGCTCGAACACCTGGCCAAACTGATCGAAGAACTGGACAGTGTCGAGGTGCGCGTCATCCCGTTCGCCGCGACCGCGGGCGCCACTCTCGGCGGTTGCAGCTTCCATCTGATCGACTTCGTCGGAGTGCAGCTGCCCACCTTCGGCTGGGCCGAGAGCGCGGTGTTCGGCGGTGCGGTCGACGACCCCGATCTGGTGCGCGATCTGAGCTTCGCCTACCTGCGCGCGTTGGAGCAATCGCTGACCCGTGACGAATCATTGGCCCTGATCAGACGGTACGCGCTCGGGTAAAATCCTGCCCATGGCCACCACCGCTAGCCCCCAGCCGGGCTCCACCGGCTGGTTCACGTCGAGCCGATCGAACAACGGCAACCAATGCGTCGAGGTCCGGTTCGATGGTGATGCGGTGCTCATCCGTGACAGCAAATACCGCCGCAACCCGGCCAACCGCCCCGCCGAAGAGCCCATCATCACCGTCACCGCGAGCGCATGGACTTCGTTCCTGACCTTGCTCAACAGTGGACGGGCGCACACCGACCTGATCGTCCACACCGCCGCGGACGGCGCCACCACGCTCCGCCACGGCGACGTCACCCTCACTTACACCCCCGAAGAGTGGGAAGCCTTCCTCGCCGGCGTGCACGACGGCGAGTTCGACAGCATCATCCTGCCCGCCTGATCGCCAGCCCCCGGTCGCCGCGCGACCGGGGGTTCACTCTGCGTGAACGGGCCGCGTCCGCGGCGGTTATCGCCTCGCGCGCTCGCGCCGGATCGGCATACTGGACATCGTGACTTCCGAACCGATCAGCCCCTCCGGCCTCGACCTGTCCCATCTCGACGACTCCGTCCGGGTGCAGGACGACCTGTTCGTGCATGTCAACGGCAAATGGCTGGACCACTATCGGATACCGGCCGACCGCGCGGTCGACGGCGCCTTCCGCGCGCTGTACGACCAGGCCGAGCTGGACGTCAAGGCCATCATCCAGAACGCCGCGGCCGAGGCGGCCGAGCCGGGCACCGACGCACGCAAGATCGGCGACCTGTACTCGAGCTTCATGGACACCGAGACCGTCGCCGCCGCCGGGCTCGCGCCGATCTCCGCCGAACTCGCGGCCGTGCACGAGGTCGCCGATCGCAGCGCCTTCGCCGCGCTGCTCGGGCGGCTCCAGCGCACCGGCATCGGCGGCGCGGTCGGCGTCTACGTCGACACCGACGACAAGGACTCCAGCCGCTACCTGGTGCACGCGGGCCAGTCCGGCATCGGCCTGCCCGACGAGTCCTACTACCGCCAGGACGAATTCGCCGAGATCCGCGCGAAGTACATCGCGCACATCGGCCGCATGTTCGCGCTGGCCGCGGCCGATCCGCGCATCGCCGCGCTGCTGCCGGAAGACCTGGACTCGATCGGGCAGCGGGTGTTCGAGCTCGAGCGCAAGCTGGCCGCGGGCCACTGGGACGTGGTCCGCCGCCGCGACGCCGAACTGAGCTACAACCTCACCACATTCGACGCGCTGGTCGCCGAGAACCCCGAATTCGACTGGGCCGCGTGGACTTCGGCCCTCGCCGAAGGCGCGGGCAAGTCGGCCGACGAGCTGTTCGCCGAAGTGGTGGTGCGTCAGCCCTCGTACCTGCGCGCCTTCGCGCAGACCTGGGCCGAGGAAGATCCGGCCGACTGGCGGGCCTGGGCCGCGTGGCGCGTCCTGCGTTCGCGCGCGGCGTATCTCACCGACGAGGTGGTCGAGGAGAACTTCGACTTCTACGGCCGCACGCTCACCGGCGCCCAGGAGAACCGGGAGCGCTGGAAGCGCGGCGTCTCCCTGGTGCAGGAACTGCTCGGCGAATCGGTCGGCAAACTGTATGTGGCCGAGCACTTTCCGCCGGAGGCGAAGGCTCGGATGGTCGAGCTGGTCGCCAATCTCCAGGAGGCGTACCGTCGCAACATCTCCGAGCTGGAGTGGATGGGGCCGGACACCAGGAAGGCGGCGCTGGCAAAGCTGGAGAAGTTCACCCCGAAGATCGGCTACCCGGAGCGCTGGCGCGATTACTCCGCCGTGGTGATCGATCCCGCCGACCTGGTCGGCAACTACCGCAGCGGGTACTCGGCCGAGCACGATCGCGATCTGAAGAAGCTCGGCGGGCCGGTCGATCGCGACGAATGGTTCATGACCCCGCAGACGGTGAACGCCTACTACAACCCGGGCATGAACGAGATCGTCTTCCCCGCCGCGATTCTGCAGCCGCCGTTCTTCGACATGAACGCCGACGACGCGGCCAACTACGGCGGCATCGGCGCGGTGATCGGCCACGAGATCGGCCACGGCTTCGACGATCAGGGCGCCAAGTACGACGGCGACGGCAACATGATCGACTGGTGGACCGATGCCGACCGCGCCGAATTCGCCAAGCGCACCAAGGCTTTGATCGATCAGTACAGCGTGCTCTCCCCGAAGGACCTGGCCGACGAGCACACCGTCAACGGCGAATTCACCATCGGCGAGAACATCGGCGATCTCGGCGGCCTCTCCATCGCCTTGGAGGCGTACAAGATCTCGCTGAGCGGCGCCGAGCCCCCGGTCATCGACGGGCTCACCGGTTTGCAGCGCGTCTTCTACGGCTGGGCCCAGGTCTGGCGCACCAAGGCTCGCTCCGAGGAGGCCATCCGCCGCCTCGCCGTCGACCCCCACTCCCCGCCCGAATTCCGCTGCAACGCCGTCGTCCGCAACATCGACAGCTTCCACGAAGCCTTCGACGTCAACCCCGGCGACGCCCTCTACCTGGAACCCGCCGAACGCGTGAAAATCTGGTAGTCCTGTCGAAATCGCTTCAGCGGAGGCGGGATTCGTTTTCGGGATCGAAGAAGAAGATCTCGTCGGGTTCGGCGCGTAGGTGGAGTCGGTCGCCGAGGGCGAGGTGGAAGCGGCGGTCGACGCGGGCCACCACCTTGCCGGTGCGGCTGCGCCAGTCCTCCGAGGCGCCGTGGCTGTAGACGAAGGATTCGGCGCCGAGTTCTTCGAGGATTTCGGCGGTGACCGTGAGGCCGGTCGCGGGATCGGCGGTGACTTCCCAGGATTCGGGGCGGATGCCGACGATGACGCGATGGCCCGCTGCGGCGCTGCGGGGCAGCGGGATTCGGAGGTTGTCGAGCACCGCGGCGCCGTCGCGCACGGGCGCGTCGAGGAGGTTCATGCCCGGCGAGCCGATGAAGCCTGCGACGAAGGTGTTGACCGGGTCGTCGTAGAGCGCGCGCGGGGCGGCGATCTGCTGAAGCCTGCCCTCGCGAAGCACGGCGACCCGGTCGCCCATCGTCATGGCCTCCACCTGGTCGTGGGTGACGTAAACGGTGGTGGCGCCGAGGCGTTTCTGCAAAGCGGCGATCTGAGATCGGGTGCTCACGCGCAGTTTGGCGTCCAGGTTGGACAGGGGCTCGTCCATGCAGAAGACCTGTGGCCTGCGCACGATTGCCCGCCCCATGGCGACGCGCTGGCGTTGCCCGCCGGAGAGCTTGGCGGGCTTGCGGTCGAGCAGATCCTCGAGCTCGAGCATCTCGGCGGCCTCCTTGACCCGGACGGCGGCCTCGGCCTTGTCGACTCCGGCATTGCGCAGCGCGAATCCCATATTCTGCGCGACGGTCATGTTCGGGTAGAGCGCGTAGCTCTGGAACACCATGGCCACGTCGCGCGCCCGCGGCGGCAGTCCGGTGACGTCGCGGCCGCCGATCAGAATGCGCCCGCTCTCCACCGATTCCAGCCCGGCCAGCATGCGCAGGCTGGTGGACTTGCCGCAGCCCGACGGTCCGACGAGGACCAGGAACTCCCCGTCGGCGATCTCGAGCTCCAAATCGTCGACAGCGGGCGCGGGCGCACCGTGATATCGGTGGGTCACCCGGTCGAAATGCACCGTCGCCATGCTGAAGTCTCCTCGTGTCGTCGCGGGAACTTACTTGGGTAGCTTGGGCGTGATCTGGCGGTCGACAATCGTCTGCAACTGCTGCGCGACATTCGCGAAAACCGTTGCGGGATCCGCATTCCGAAGTCCAATCTGCTCCAATCCTGTTCCGATGATCTGATCGCCGCCGGGCACGAAAACGCGAGCGTAATCCTGCGACTTGGTCAGCGGCAGTTGCTCGATCGCGACCTTCGCGTTCGGATTCTCGGCCAAGAATCGCTGCTCGCTCGGGTCGTGCACGGCCGATTTCCGTACCGGCATGTACCCGGTGTTCTGCGAGAAATACGCGGTGCTCTCGACATTGGTGACGAATTCGATGAATCTGAGCGCGTTGACTTTTCGCTCGTCCGAGATAAGCGACGGGATGGCGAGCCCCGCCCCGCCGGTGGTGACGCCGGGCCCGGTGGGATGCGGCAGGAACGCGGTGCCGAAATTCAGCTTGCCCTCGGCGTTCTTCTTTATCCCGCGCAGATCTCCGGTGGAGGCGATGGTGGAGGCGATCACGCCTGCGCCGAAATCGACCGCGATCTGCGGCTCGATGCCCGCGTATTTCTTGGTGTGGATCATCTGGCGCAGGAAGTTGCCCGCCGCGATGGTGCCGGGTTCGGTGAACTTCAGGGTCCAGCCGTCGGAGTACGCGCCGCCGAAGGTCCAGTTCGGGCCCTGGAAGGTCCAGGCCAGGTAGTTCTTCGCATCGCCCCAGCCGTGCGCGAGTTTGCCCTCGCCCACCACGGATTGGATCCTCGGGCCCCACTCGTCGAACTCCGGCCAGCTCTCCGGACCGCGATCGGGCAGTCCGGCCGCGGCCCAGACATCCTTGTTGTAATAGAACAGCGGCGTCGATCTGGCGTAGGGCAGCGCGTAATGCTTGCCGTCGAACAGGTAGTCGGCCGCCAGCGAATCGACGTAGTCGTCCAGCCGCACCCCGGCGTCGGCGAAGTGCCCGTCCAGGGGTTCGATGGTGCCGTTCAGCGCGTAGTTGAACCACCAGACATCCGAGAGCACAACCACATCCGGCAGCGCACCGCCGGAAAGTGCCGCGTTGAACTTCTGCGACACCTCCTCGTAGTTCTTGCCCGCGTCGACCAGGTCGACCCGCAGATCAGGGTATTTCGCGTGGAACCGCCGGATCAGCTCCAGCTCGAATTCCTTCGAGGTGCCAGGGTGATTCGACCAGAAGGTGATGGTGTTCGCGTCTCCGCCCTGCTCACCCCCGCCGCCGGTGCCCGCGCACGCGGTCAGCGCCACTCCCGCGGCGGCCGCGCCCGCCAGTCCGATGAATCCGCGCCGGGACAGCCCGGGGAACGGTGCTGCGGTCACGTGATTCCTCACTTTCCGACGGATCTGCCCGTCAACCCTTGACCGCACCGGAGGTGAGGCCCTTGATCATGTGGCGTTGCAGCAGCAGGAACACGACGAGGATCGGCAGCATGGTGAGCAGCGTCCCCGCCATCACCGGCCCCCAGTTGGTGACGCTGGGATTCTCGGTGTTCTGCAGCAGCGTCAGGCCGACCGGCAGCGTCGCGACGCGCGTGTCGTCGGCCATCAGGAACGGCCAGAGGTATTCGTTCCACTCGTTGACCAGCGTGACCACCGCGAAAGCGACCATCGTCGGCCCGGACATCGGCAGCACCACCCTGGTGAGCAGCCGCCACCAGTTGGCGCCGTCCATGCGGGCCGCTTCGATGATCTCCGTGGGCAGCGAGAGGAAGTGGTTGCGCATCAAGAAGGTTCCGAAGGCGACGCCGCAGAGCGGCACGATGATGCCCTGAAAGGTGTTGCGCCACCCCCACTGCGCGACGAGCGCGTAATTGGAGATGACCGTGATCTGGTTCGGCACCATCAGCGCCGCGATGATCACCAGGAAGATCACCGTCTTGCCCGGGAAGCGCAGAAACACCAGGCCGTAGGCGCTGAGCACGCCGAGCGCGAACTTCACCGCGGCGATGGTCCCGGTGACGAGCAGCGAATTGCGCAGGAAGGTCCAGAACGGCAGCGCCGAGGTGGCCTCGGTGTAGTTCTCCGGATGCCAGCTGTGCGGCCAGTACACGGCGGGCTGGGTGTAGATGTCCGGGCGCGCCTTGAACGAGGTGATGACGATCCAGAACAGCGGGACGCCGACGACGGCGAGCACGCACACCATGGCCGCGTACCCGAGCAGGGTCGCCGCCCGCTGCCGTCGGCGGTACGAACGTGTCTGCGGCCCTGTGTTTTTCATCGTTCGCCGGGTCTCATTGCTCGCCCCGATCCATCACGCGTACCTGGATCAGCGTGACGACCAGCAGCACCAGGAACATGAGCGTGGCGACGGTGGCGCCGTACCCGGCCCGGAAGTTGCGGAACGATTCCTGATAGACCTGGTAGACCATGGTCGTCGTGCCGGTGCCGAGCGGCCCGCCGCGCGTCATCACGTTGATGATGTCGAAGACCTGCAGCGAGTTCAGCAGCACCGTGATGGACAGGAAGAACGTGGTCGGGCGTAGTTGCGGCAGCAGCACTTCGGCGAACATGGTCCAGCGGCTCGCGCCGTCGATCTCGGCGGCTTCCATCAGATCCGCCCGCACGCCCTGCAGGGCGGCCAGGTAGATGACGAAGGTGTAGCCGAGGTTCTTCCAGATGTAGGTGACCGTCACCATGAACAGCGCCCAGTTCGGGTCCTGGTAGAAATCCGGCACCCGCTCGACGCCGACGCGGCGCAGCAGATCCTGGACCAGCCCGAAACTGGGATCGAAGACGAACTGGAAGGCCACCCCGATCGCGGCGCCGGAGATGACGAACGGCGCGAAGACCGCCGATCGGACGACGTTGCGGCCGAACAGCTTCCGATCCAGCAGCAGCGCGAGCGCCAAGCCGAGCGCCATGCTGCCCAGTACCGCGGCCAGCGTGAAGACCACCGTGTTGGTGACGATTTCCCAGGAATCGGCCCGGCTCCACCACTCCCGGTAGTTCGCGAAGCCGATGTAGCGGGCCACCGGGTCGGAGATGTTCCAGTCGGTGAAGGAGAGCCGGATGTTGTCGACCAGCGGCCGGTAGACGAACAGCGTCAGCAGCGCCAGATTCGGCGCGACGAGCACGAGGAACAGCCCGTAGTCCTGCCACGGCTTGCCCCGAAGCCCCCTGTCGCGGGGTTGCGGTAGCACTCGCTCCGGCCGTGTTCGCACGGCGGAGACTTTACGACGCGCGCAGCAAATGTTCGGTGAATATCGCCTGGCGGCGCGCTGAACATTCGACCAGTTCGCGTGCCGCCGTCGAACCGATATCCGTGACCAGCTATTTCGTGGCGAAGACGGCGGCAAGGACGAAAACGCCGACCGCGCGGCGGTGCGCGGTCGGCGTTTTCGTGGCTATTACCTGGGGATCAGTTCCAGTCGCCCAGGCCGTCGCGCGAGTTCAGCGTCCCGCCCGCGGTGTTCTGCACGATGACCGGATCGCCCTTCTGCGCGTTCTCGAAGAACCAGCGAGCGTCCTCGGTGCTCACGTTCAGGCAGCCGTGGCTGGCGTTCGACACACCCTGCTGGCCCACCGACCACGGGGCGGCGTGCACGAAGATGCCGCTGTTGGAGATGCGGGTGGCGTACTCGACCTCGAGCTTGTAGCCCTCGGGCGCGTCGATCGGCACGCCGTAGGTCGAGGAATCCATGATCATCTTGCGGTTGCGCTCGCCGACGATGTAGGTGCCGTTCGGGGTCTCGTACTTGGGCTTGCCCATCGAGGTCGGCATTTCCTTGACCACCTCGCCGTTGCGGGTGACGGTGATGGTCTTGGTGGTGTCGTCGGCGGTGGTGATCAGCGCGTCGCCGATGCGGAACGAGCTGGTCGTGCCGCCCGCGACCACGGTCACGTCGGTGTTGTCCGGCCAGAAGTCGTACGGCCGCCAGCGCACCTGCCGGTCGCTGAACCAGTAGAAGTGGCCGGGCGCGTCCTTGGCAGAGGTGATCTTGATTGCCTTCTCGGCGGTGGCCTGGTCGGTGACCGGCTCCTGGAAGGTGATGATGATCGGCTGCGCGACGCCGACCGTCTCGCCGTCGGCGATGTTGATGGTCGGCGGGGCGAAGTTGGCCTGCGGAGCGGGATCGGTGGCCGCGGCGGCCGATCCCGAACCGACTCCGGAAACGCCCTGCTCGGCCTGAGCGGGAGCGACGATCATGGCACCGGCCGCCGCGATCGCCGCGGACAAGAGGACGCCCCGCCGAATGCGGCGGGCTAGCCGGTTTTCCTCGCGGAAACTCGACAGCGACCTGTTGTTCGAAGCGGCTTGCATAGGTTTTCGTCCATTCCAGCTCTCGCGCGCGCGTACGCGAGCGAGATATCTCATCGGTTTGGTGCTCGGGCGCCCGCGAACCGTGTCGCGAGTCCATCGGAGCTGCCATGGGTATTGCCGGGGGCCTGCGAAGCACCCACGGGCATGACAGCCCAACCCCGTTCATTCCTACCGTCCCGGCACGACATGAAGCCAGTGGCGATATTCGGTTATGCGCCCGCACGGTCGGATGTGTTATGGAACACATAAGCCATTGACAGTCATTGCCTTTCGGTAAACGGCCCGGTCAGGTCGGCAAGTGCGGTGCCGGGGCGGCAACCTGCCGTCCGTCCGGTTTTGTGCAAGATCAAACAATTTCGTGACCGAAATCACTCGATGACGTCGAAGGGAATCGACCGATGCGGCCCGGTCGCGATGTTGTGCGGCACCGAGAGTGGCGTCCGTCCGCGCGCGTAGCGCGGCGGCAGAGCGAGGCGGACGCGGCGGAGCAGTGTGGCCAGCACCACGCGCAGTTCGTAGTCGGCGAGGCTCGCGCCGACGCAGCGTCGATGTGCCCCACCGTACGGCGCGAGCTCGAACGGACCGTAGCGACGGTCGAGGAATCGCTCGGGCCGGAATCGGGCGGCATCGTCCCAGGTGTCCGGGTCGGAGTGCAGCAGGGGCAGCGCGAGGCCCATCGTGTCGCCGGCGCGCACCCGCACGCCGCGCAGCGTGACGGGCTCGGTCACCCGGCGCAGCACGATCGGCACCGGCGGGTGCAGGCGCAAGGTCTCCTGGCAGACGGCGTCGAGATAGGGCAACCCGGGGAGAGCGGCGGGCGAATCACCCGCCTCGCGCAGTTCGGCGCGCAGCCTGCGCAACGCCTCGGGTGCGCGGTGCAGATGGTAGAGCGCCCAGACCAAGCTGGTCGCGGTGGTCTCGTGCCCGGCGACGAGCAGGGTGCGCAGCTGATCGCCGAGATCGGCGTCGGTGGGGGCGCTTCCGTCGTCGTAGCGCGTGCTCAGCAGCAGGCCGAGGATGTCGCAGTCGTCTTGGCGCGCAGTGCCTTTGCGCTCGGCGAGATCCGCCTGGACGAGCCGGTCCAGATGTTCGCGCGCCGCGACGAACCGATCCCACGGCGCGCGGCCGAACGCACCGCGGCGCAGCGCGGGCAGCAGCAGCAGCGGGCCGGAGAAGGCGGTCAGGAACTCGGTGATCGCGGCGGTGTAGGCGACCCGTCGCTCGCGGGCGCGCACGCCGAAGACCGCCTCCAGGATCACCCGCAGCGTGATCGAGCGCGCCGCGGCGCGCGAATCGATCCGCGTCCCCGGTCGCCACGGCGTCGTCTTACCCGGTCGCCACGGCGTCGTGCCGCCGTCGATCTCGTCGAGCGTCGCGGCCTGTATCAGCTCGCCGTAGGCGCGGACCCGCGCACCGTGGAAGGCGGGCGCGAGCAGGGTCCGATCCCGCCGGTGCCTGGCGCCCGAGGTCAGGATCAGCGAGGCCGGTCCCACCAGCGGCTCGATCGGATTCGGCCGCGGCGGTTCCAGCAGCTCCGTCGGCGCGCGGAACAGTTCCCGCGCGCCTGCCGGTGTTCCGGTGAACAGCACCGCACCGAAGCCCGGGAAGCGGACGTAGAAAGGATCCCCCTCGCGGGCCCGCCGCCAGCGGAAATACCGTTCGAAGTCCAGCCCGGCCGCGAGCGCGTGCAACGGGAACAGTCGCGGCGGCGCGGGGACGGCGGTCTCGGTCGGCATGCCTTTACCTACGAGTTGCCCGCGGCGGCGGTTCGACCGGAGAGGTCAGTGCGGCGAACTCCAGCGCCCGAACGGCGTCGCGAGGCAGGACGCGCCGGTGGCCATGTTCCAGGCGAGGGCCGCCGCGCCGAGGCACACCACGGTTCCCTCCTCGGTGCTGACCTGCGCGCGCGATCCTTCGAAGGCGATGGACAACGCGATGGTCCTGCCGTCGCCCGGATCGGGATCGGTGATCGAGGTGAGGGCGAGTGCGTCAGGGCCGAAGCCGAGGGCGACCGGAATCCCGCCCGCGCCTTCGCTCGCTCCGATGCCGCCCGCGGCGCCGATGCCGAGCGCGGTGGCTCCCGAGGTTGCGCGGGCATAACCCACACCGTCGAAACCGGCCGAACGCGCTTCCCCGAGTGTGTCGGTGGCGGCACGGCAACCGCTGCGACCATCGATGACGGTGATATCGCCGCCGTACTCCGCACTGCAATGCGCATCGGTTGCCGATGCGAGGGCGGGGAACGCGAACGAGCTGCCCACCGCGGCGGTCGAGCAGATGAGTGCGCTGATCAGCTTCACGGACAACCCCTTTCGCGCCGTAGTGCCCACCATACCGAGACGGTTGCCCGCGGAGTTGTGCCGCTGCGTGCCCGCTCGAGTGTGCCTGCCGAGCCCGTTCCGACTCGACTACCGCGTTGCTGATGGTGTATGCATGGCGTGATATTTGAAGATCAGGTCGTCAACTTCGGATTCTTACGGGGGTGTGAGTTCGGAGCGTTACAGCTCGGGAGGACTGTACGTGTCTCGTCAACTGCTATCCGGTATCGCGCTCGCGATCGGAACCGCCGCCGCCGTGTTCGCCCTGGTGGCCTGTAGCTCGACGATCAGCGGCACCGCGCAGCCCGCGGTCGACAGCGGAACCATCGACGCGGTCAACACCAGCACTCCGAAGACCTCCGCGCCCAGGTCCAGCGCCAGGCCCACCTCCGGCAGGCCGACGCCGACGGGCGGCAACACCGATTTCGAGGCCTCCATCGGCGATTGCGTCACCTTGGGCGGCACCACGACCAACGCCACCATCGCGAAGGCCTCCTGCGGCAGCCGGGCATCGAACTACAAGGTCATCGGCAAGACGCCGACCAGCTCGGGCTGCCCGGCGGACCGCGACAACTACTACGCCGAGACCATCAACGGCGTGCAGCAGGGCGCGCTGTGCCTGGACATCGATTGGGTGGTCGGCGGCTGCATGGACGTCGGCGGTGACGACCCGAAGCGGATCGACTGCACCGAGCGCGGTACTCAGGGCGTCCGGGTGACCAACATCAAGACCGGCGCGACCGACGCGAGCGTCTGCGACAGCGGCATCGGGTTCGAGTACTCCGAGCGCCGCTTCGTGGTCTGTGTCGAGGAGCTGTAACTCGCACTAGGTTGGACCGGTGACCACCGCCCAGGAGCTACCCCGGCTGCATTCGGCGACCGGGCGGTGGATCCTGCTGGCGACCATCCTCGGTTCCTCGGTCGCCTCGTTGGACGCGACAGTCGTCAACATCGCGCTGCCCCGCATCGGGGAAGCCCTCGACACCGACGTGGCCGGTCTGCAGTGGACGCTCAACGGCTACACCCTGACGCTGGCCTCGTTCATCCTGCTCGGCGGCTCGCTCGGCGACAAGCTCGGCAGGCGCAAGGTCTTCGTCTGGGGCGCGGTCGGTTTCGCGATCGCCTCGGTGCTGTGCGGCGCGGCCGTGAACATCGAGATGCTGGTGGCGGCGCGGGTGCTCCAAGGCGTGGCGGGGGCGATGCTGACGCCGGGCAGCCTGGCATTGATCTCCTCCTCGCTCGACGAACGCGATCGAGGCGCGGCGATCGGGCTGTGGTCCGGTTTCGGCGGGGTGGCGGGCGCGCTCGGGCCGTTCCTCGGCGGCTGGCTGATCGACTGGGTCGGTTGGCAGTCCATCTTCTTCATCAACGTGCCGCTGGTCGCGGTGGTCGTGGTCGTCGCGCTGCGCCACGTGCCGGAGAGCGTCGACCCCAACGCCGTCGCGCGGCTCGACGTCCCTGGCGCGGTGGTGGTCGCGCTGGCGCTCGGCGCGCTGACCTTCGGGCTGATCGACGCGATGCCCCTGCTCGCCGCGTCCGGCGTGCTGTTGCTCGCGGTGTTCGTGGTGATCGAGCTGCGCAGCGACCATCCGCTGGTGCCGCCCGCGCTCTTCCGTTCGCGGGTGTTCACCGCGGCGAACCTGGTGACGCTGGCGGTCTACGCCGCGCTCGGCGGCGTCTTCTTCCTGCTCGTGCTGGAACTCCAGCTGGTGGCGGGCTATACGCCGTTGCTGTCGGGGCTGGCCACGGTGCCGGTCACGCTGATCATGCTGGCGCTGTCCGCGCCCGCCGGGCGATGGGCCCAGGTGCACGGACCGCGCATTCCGATGACGCTCGGACCGCTGCTGGCCGCCGCGGGATTGGTGCTGCTGCTCCGCATCGGACCGAATGCCGGATACGTCGGCGACGTGCTGCCGGGAGTCGTGGTCTTCGGGCTCGGTCTCGCCGTGCTCGTCGCGCCGCTCACCGGCGCCGTGCTCGGCGCGGTGCCCGCGTCCGAGGCCGGTATCGCCTCAGGGGTGAACAACGCCGTCGCCAGGACCGCGCAGCTGCTCGCGGTCGCCGCGCTGCCCGGGCTGGCGGGCATCTCCGGTTCCCTCGCCGACCCGGCCGCGTTCGACGACGGGTTCGAGACCGCCATGTGGATCTGCGTGGGGCTGTTGGCGGCCGGGGCGCTGATCGCCGCCGTGCTGTTGCGTCCGCAGCGCCATGCGCCGGATCTGAAGAGCGTCGAGTGCCTGCCGCAGTGCGCCGTCGCGGGCCCTGCTATCGCACCCCGGCGGAGCCTCGTCGATGACGCGACGCACGGGAGCGCTGAAGCCCCCTAGGCGGAAGCTCCATAGATACAGAAGGGAGCGGGCGATATCGCCCGCTCCCCGTCGTCCGCACGGTGGCCGATCAGATCGGCACGAAGCCCGAGCCGGGCCCGCCCCGCGCGTTGAGGTCGTTCATGATCGCACTCATGTTGGTGCCGACTTCGGGACCGAAGCAGGCGATGGCCAGGTAGGCGTTCACCATGCCGACCAGGGTGGTACCCACCACCACGGGAGCGCCGGAATCACCCTCCACGACGCACATCTGGCTCCAGGTCTCGACATTGGTGCCGAACACGTCGCCCCACGCGATGCCACAAGTGTTGCCGGTGGTGCGGCCTTCCTTGCAGACGATCATCGGGAACTGGGCAGGCGCGCCGATGCCGGTGATGGTGACGTTGCCGATCCGGTTGACCGGGGTGATCGCGCCCCCGTCGAACTCGATGACGGCGTAGTCCAGCTCGGAGTTGGAGTAGACGAAACGACCGATCTGGCCCGCGCCGCGATCGGCCTCGGAGTACACCTTCGCACCCGCGTCGCCGCAGTGTCCGGCGGTCAGTCCGACAAGTCTGCCCGCGCTGTCGTGACCCACCGTGGTGACGGTGCACTCGAACATATTGTCGATGATGATGCCGGATCCGCCCCCGATCACCGGCGGCGCGGCAGCCGCGGGGCCCGCGCCCGTCCCTAGCAGCGCCGCGCCGAGGGCGACGGCGAAGACGGCGTTGGCCGCCTTGACGAGTTTGCTGAACATGTCCCTCCAGATGTCGGAAGCCCGCACGATATCAATCTGTCGCACCCATCGTGTCAGTATTCGGTCTCGGGCGCGTCTCGTACCGAGGATGCCTCGGAGGTGCCGCCGAATCGTAATCGCGATAGCTAATCTCTATTACTGAGCTCAATTGGACGACACGCCCAATGTGTTTCAAATTCGGTAGAACTCATTCAGCAAGCATTCAAAATGACGCCAGCTTTTAGATGAAAGATTTCCTCGTAATTGACCGGAGATAGAAGAGAAGCCCATATGGCGGCGCCTCAACTGTAACTTGTTCTAAAATTTTGGTGCTTAATTTTGGTGCCGGAGACAAGGAGGTCGCAGCGTTCTCGTGAGGTTTCCACGAAGGTGACTCGAATCTATGACTGCAATCACATGACGATGGTGTGTTCTGCACTACTCCGTAGTAAGGTGCGTCAAGCAAACAAGTCGTCGGGGTGAGCAACCGGCGTCGAGAGGGGTTAGTCAGTGCAGTCGACCAAGAGTCCTCCCACGGGATCACGGATAAGTGAAGCGGTCGATTGGACGAGGTCGTACTGGGAAGACCATCCCAAGCGGTCACTGGAGACCTTCGGCCGTCAGATCACGATGGGTATCGCCGCGGTAGCGGAACTGTTCATCGCCATCTTCCGGCGGCGGTTCCCCTTCGGTGAATTCGTCCGGCAGTGCGCCTTCATGGCCAATGTGGCCGCGGCCCCCACGTTGCTCGTCGCGATTCCGATCGGCGTCATCGTCTCGATTCAGGTCGGCGCGGTCGCCGGTCAGGTCGGCGCGACGTCGTTCATCGGCGCGGCCAACGGCCTCGGCATCATCCAGCAGGGCGCGCCGCTGGTCACCTCGATCATGATCGCGGGCGCGGTCGGATCCGCCATCTGCGCCGACCTCGGCTCGCGCACCATCCGCGAGGAGATCGACGCCATGAAGGTGATGGGCGTCGATCCGATGCGCCGCCTGGTCGCACCGCGGCTCGGCGCCGCGATGCTGGTCAGTGTTCTGCTCTGCGGCTTCGTCGTCTTCGTCGGCTTCCTGACCGGCTACATCTTCAACATCTTCGCCCAGGGCGGCACGCCGGGTTCGTACGTCAGCACCTTCTCGTCGTTCGCCGTGACCCGTGACCTGTTCGTCGCGTTGGTGAAGTCGCTGATCTTCGGCCTGCTGGCCGCCATCATCGCCTGCGATACCGGTCTGAACACCCGCGGCGGCCCCGGCGGTGTCGCCAACTCGGTGAACTCGGCGGTGGTCAGCTCCGCGCTGATGCTCTTCGGCGTGAACCTCATCATCACCCAGGTCTACAACGCACTCTTCCCCCCACAGGTGGTCTGAGCCGGTGTCATCAACCTACGTACCGCCGCTGCTGCGGCCCCTCCAGGGACTCAAGCGTTCCGCGCAGGCGCCGGTCGATCTCGTCGCGCGGCTCGGCCATCAGGTGTTCTTCTTCCTGCGGTCGGTCGGCTCCATTCCGCTGGCGCTCAAGCAGTACCCCAAGGAAGTGTGGCGGCTGCTCTCCGACGTCACTTGGGGCAACGGCAATCTCGTCGTCGGTGGCGGCACCATCGGCGTCATCGTGATCCTGAGCGCGTTCGGCGGCATGACCGTCGGCATCCAGGGTTACACCTCGCTGAACCTGCTCGGCCTCAGCCCGATCACCGGCGCGATCTCCGCGTTCGCGACCACCCGTGAACTCGGCCCGCTGCTCGCCTCGCTGGCCTTCGCGGCCCAGGCGGGCTGTCGATTCACCGCGCAGCTCGGCGCGATGCGCATCTCCGAAGAGATCGACGCGCTCGAGTCGGTGGCCATCCGGCCGCTGCCTTACCTCGTCAGCACCCGGATGTTCGCGGCGATCGTCGCGATCGTCCCGCTGTACTGCCTCGGCCTGGCGACCGCCTACCTCTCCTGCTCGCTGACCGTGCAGCTGGTCGGCGGCACCGCCAGCGGCACCTACGCGCACTACTTCTACCAGTTCCTGATACCGACCGACGTACTGTATTCGCTGCTCAAAGCGATCATTTTCGTCGCGATCACCACCTTCATCCAGTGCTACTACGGCTTCTTCGCCTCCGGTGGCCCGGAAGGCGTCGGTGTCGCGGCGGGGCGGGCAATCAAGATGTGCATCATCCTGGTCGTTTTCGCGGACCTCTTCATGACGTTGGCGATATGGGGGGTCAACCCCGGAATCCGGATCTCGGGGTAAGGGCCAGATGATCATCGATCCCAGTGGGCGCGGGCCCACGATGCGGCAGTTGCTGATCGCCGGCGTGTGCGGACTCGTCGTCTTCGCGCTGGTGCTCGCTTTCCTCATGGCGCGCTACACCGGCTACTTCGTACCCAAGGTGAACGTCGTCGCCAGCCTGACCACGACCGGTGACGGCCTGCCGTCGGAAGCCGACGTGAAGTTCCGCGGCGTCCTGGTCGGCGTGGTGGACTCGGTCGAGGTCGCGGCGAAGGGCGAACTGCAGAAGGTGCAGATCGAACTGAAGCCGGAGTACGCGGGCGACATCCCGTCCAACGTCACCGCGCGCGTGGTGCCGAGCAACCTGTTCGCCGTCACCTCCATCGAACTGGTCTTCAACGGACCGGCCGACACCTACCTGAAGGAAGGCTCGGTCATCGAGGAGGACCGCAGCAAGGGCACGATCGCGCTGCAGGACACGCTGACCACGGTCCGCAACATCCTGGACAAGATCGACCCGGTGCAGTTCGGCCGCGTCCTCGGCACCCTCTCGCAGGCGCTGGACGGCAGCGGCCGGATGCCGGGCTCGACCATCGAGCGGCTGGACCGCTGGGTGCTCGCGGTCGACGAGTCCATTCCGGATCTCGGTGTGCTGCTCGACGACTTCTCCGGTTCGTTCCGCGCGCTGAACCAGTCGGCGCCCGAACTGCTCGACGTGCTCGGCAGCTCGGTGCAGACCGCGACCACCATCGCCGAACGCCGCGACGAGCTCGTCGCGCTCATCACCGGGACCAGCGGCACGGTGGACACGGTGAACGCCCTCTTCGCCCGCAACCCCGATGTCGGCAAGCAGGTCACCGTCGGTACCGCCGACATGTTCGGCGCGCTGACGGCCGACCCCGACGCCATCACCAGGACGCTGCTGAACCTGAGCGAGTCGACCAGGGCGATGAGTACCACCTTCCACTGGGGTCCGCAGCAGCAACAGGTCTGGAACGCCGGTATCACGCTGACGCCGTACAAGCCGTACACCGTCGCGGACTGCCCGCGCTACGGCGGGATGGCAGGCCCGAGCTGCGCCACCGCTCCCGAGGTGAACGAACTGCCGCCGCTGCCGGAGAACCTGCGGCCGCGCGCGCTGGAATCGGCGGCCGGTCTGCCACCGGTGGTGCCGATGCCCGGCCTGCCGCTGATCCCCGGCGTCACCATGCCCGATCCGGGCCGGGTCGTCGCCGACCTGCAGCAGAACGCGCAACAGCCGTTCGCGGGCACGCCACTCGAGGGCCTGTTCCCGATGCTGCCCGGCCTGCCGGGCATGGCGCCCGCTCCCGCGCCCGCGGCGGCTCCCGCCGCGACCCCGGCGGCCGCCCGCCCGATCTCCTATCAGGGTGACGCGGCGATCGAGCAGCTGCTCGGCCGCAAGCCGACCACCGCGGAGTACCTGCTGCTGAGTCCGATTCTGAAGGGCGGAACCTTGCAAGTGTCCGAGAATGGTGCCGTCCGATGAGTATTCGTAAGCCGCTGATCGGTTTCGGACTCTTCGCGATCGTCTCGATCCTGGTGACGGTGGTCGTCTGGAACACGCTCGCGCGCGTGGTGCCCGGCGACACCAAGACCTACTCCGCGACGTTCACCGATGTGCTCGGCCTCCGCGAAGGCGACGACGTGCGCATGGCCGGTGTCCGGGTCGGCAAGGTCGAGAAGATCGAGCTGGCTCGTGACAATCGGACCAGGGAGTCGGTCGCGAACGTGACGTTCATCGTCGAGAGCGACCAGACCATCTACGACGACACCAAGGCGCTGGTCCGCTACCAGAACCTGATCGGCCAGCGCTATGTGGCGTTGTCCCCGGGCGGAGCGTCGAATCCCGCGCCGCTGAAGAACAATGCGTCGATTCCGCTGGAGCGCACCGAGCCGTCGTTCGACGTGTCGGGTCTGCTCAACGGATTCCAGCCGCTGTTCCAGGTACTGCAGCCCGAGCAGGTGAACCGCCTCTCGGAGACGTTCATCCAGGCGCTGCAGGGCGACAACGTCTCGCTGAGCTCGTTCATCGTGCAGGCCGCCCAGCTGGCCACCGATTTCCAGCGCCGCGACGCGATCCTGTCCGACGTGATCACCAACCTGTCCGGTGTGATGGCGGGCTTGGCCAAACGAGGTGATGAATTGGAGACCCTGGTGACCCAGACCCGGGCCTTGATCGGCGGACTCTACGAGCAGGGCCAGATCCTGCTGCATTCCACCGAGCAGATCGCGAGCGCGACCACGTCGCTGGTCGGCATGGTCGGCAACATCCAGCCCAAGCTGCAGGTGGCGCAGAACTCCACGAGCGCCGCGCTGACGCTGCTGCTGGCCAACGGCGCCAAGCTGGACCAGGCCGCGATCGACGTGCCGAACATCCTCTCGGCGGCAGGTAGGCACACCTCCGAGGGCGGCTACGCCAACGCCTACCTGTGCGGCCTCGACGTCTCGCTGTACGGTGTGCTCTTCCCCCGCGGTCTGTTCTCGCAGATCGGCGGCAACGCGCACTCGGCGGTGTGCCGCCCATGATCGCGAAGATGAAGAACCGCTTCGACAGCAACCGCTACTTCTGGCTCGGCCTCATCGGCGCCGCTCTGATCGTGGTGCTGCTGATGGCATCCGGCATCATCCGGATGCTCGGCGTCGGCGATCAGACCGTCAAGGCCGAGTTCGTGCAGGCGGCCGGTATCAAGGTCGGCGACAAGGTCAACGCCGCGGGCGTTCCGGTCGGCACGGTGACCGGTGCGAAGCTCGAGGGCGGCCACGTGCTGCTCACGATGAACGTCGACAAGAACGTCGAGCTCGGTCCGGACGCGCGCGCCTCGATCAAGATGGCCACCCTGCTCGGCGCCAGGTACGTCGACCTCGATCCGGGCAACGGCTCCGGACTGAAGGACGGCCGGATCCCGTTGTCCAACACCGCGGTTCCGTACAACCTGGCCGACGTGGTGCAGATCGGCACCCCGAAGTTCGAGGCGCTCGACACCGCCAAGCTCGCCGAGTCGCTCAATGTCATCAACGAGTCGATGGGCGGCTCGGCCGAGCTGACGGCGCAGGCGCTGGACAGCGTCGGCGCGCTGGCCAAGGTGATCGACACCCGCCGCGACGAGGTCGACAAGCTGCTCAAAGACTTGGACCGGGTCACTCAGATCCTCGGCGACAACCGCAACAGTGTGCTGCTGGTGATCACCCAGGGCGAGGCCATCGCCAACCGGGTGATGGAGCGGCAGGACCTGCTGCGTCAGCTGCTCGACAATATCGCCGCGCTGACCAAGCAGCTGCAGGAGATCGGCGCGCAGAACGAGGGTCAGCTCGGCCCGACCATCCAGCAGTTGAACACCATGGCCGAGGGTCTGCAGAAGAACAAGGACAACCTGGATCGGATGCTGTCGATCATGCCGCCCACGGTGCGCTACCTGGCGAACTCGTGGGGTGGCAGCGGCCCGTACGGCGACGTCGGTCTGCCGTGGCTGTTCCCGGACAACTGGTTGTGCTTCGCACAAGCCATCGAGGGGTGCCAGTGATGAAATTCGCCACCACAGGCAAAATCAAGTCCGTCGCAAAGCTTTTCGCGATCAGCGCCGCCGCGCTGACGGTCGGCAGCTGCTCGCTGTTGCCCACCTCGGTGAACGACGCGCTCGGCGGCACCATGCACATCACCGCCGACTTCGAGAACATCGCCGGCATCTACGAGGGCAACCCGGTCACGGTGCTCGGACTCCAGGTCGGCAAGGTCGACAAGATCGTGCCGAAGGGCACCCTCGTCGAGGTGCATCTGTCGATCGATTCCGGGGTGAAGATCCCGAAGAACGCGGAGGCGGCGATCGTTTCGCCGTCGATCGTCACCGATCGGCACATCGAGCTCACCCCCGTCTACACCGAGGGCGAGGCGATGAGCGAAGGCACGCATCTGCCCAAGGCGCGCACCAGAACCCCGGTCGAGCTGGACACGATGATCAAGACCATCGATCAGTTCGCCGCCGCACTCGCGCCGCAGGAGGGTTCCGAAGGAATCGGCCCGCTCGCCGGCCGGGTGCTCTACCCGATGCTGGACGGCAACGGCGCGAAGATGCGGGACACCCTCAACGCGCTCTCCGGCGCGCTGAAGGTCGGCGTCGACAACAAGGACGCGATCTCCAATATCATCGTCCAGCTCAACGAGCTGACCACGATGCTGGCCCAAAACGACCAGTCCGTGCGCGATTTCAGCAACCGGGTGACCCAGATGACCGGTCTGCTCGCCGAGCAGGCGCCCGGTCTGCAGGCCACGCTCGACCAGCTCAACGACTTCCTGGCCAACACGAGCACCACGCTCGTCGATTACCAGGATCAGCTGTCGGGCAGCCTGACCGGGCTGACAAACGTCACCCAGCAGCTCAGGGACAACGCCTACGGCCTCACCGAGGTCACCGACGTGGCGCCGATGGCACTGCAGAACGTCGACCGGATCGTGAACCGCGAGGGCCGCTACGTGCGCCTGCACGCCATCATCGGCACCGCGCTCAACGGCGAGATCGTCGCGCTGTTCTGCGAGCGGATACAGATGAAGGCCGACGGGTGCCGCACCGGAAATATGCAGGACTTCGGACCCGACTACGGACTCACCGCCGCACTGCTTGGACTGACGAAATGACGTACCGCATGACGATCAAGGCACGCAGGGCGCTCGTCGCCGTCGCGGCGGTGGCCGGGGTGGGCATCACCTCCGGCTGCGGTCTCACCGTCGAGGATCTACCGCTGCCCAAGCCGGGGCAGGCGGGTGAGACCTACACCGTGCAGGCCGTGTTCGAGAACGCGCTGAACCTGCCCGACCAGGCGAAGGTGAAGATCGGCGGTTCGGATGTCGGTGTCGTCACCGACATCAAGACCAAGAACTTCCAGGCGGTCGTCGACCTGAGCATTCGGAGCGATATCGAGCTGCCCAAGGGCAGCACCGCCGAGCTGCGCCAGGCCACTCCGCTCGGTGACGTGTTCGTCGCGCTGTCCAAGCCGAAGGTCGAACCGGGCGCGCCGATGATGCACGACGGCGACACCCTCACCCTCGAGCAGACCTCGGCGGGCGCCACCGTCGAACAGCTGCTCATCTCGGTGTCCATGCTGTTCAACGGCGGCGGCATCGCCTCGCTCACCAAGCTGACCTCGGAACTGGATTCCATCGTCGGCGGGCGCGGGGAGCAGGTCGCGCACCTGATCACCGAATTGACCGGTGTGGTCGGCAGTTTGAACGACAACACCGCCCGGGTCGACGCGGTGCTGAACCAGTTCGGCACGCTGGCGAACACGCTCGAGTCGCGGCGCTCGGAGCTGGGTCAGGTGGCCGACACGCTGCCCCAGATGATCGGCGCCATCGCCGAGAACAACCGGGCCATCGGCGAACTGCTGACCAAGGTGTCGGTCGCCAGCGCCGCGCTCGGCGATTACGCCGACACCACCGGCGATCAGCTGGGTGACCTGCTGGTCAATACGCAGGCGCTGATGGACGCGCTCTCGCGAACGGGCGACGACTTCGGCCTCCTGATGGATCGTCTGCACGAGATCCGCCCCAAGGTGGACGCCACCTTCCGCGGCCGCAGCTTCGCCGTCTACGCGACCGCGACCAACCTCGATCTCAGCGCGCTGACCGACCCGCAGCACGGCAGGCTCCCGAATCTGGAGGACCTGCAGGACTTCGCGGGCAGCCTGATCCAGGTGCTGCAACTCGTGCAGCAGCGGGTGGAAGGAGGCCACCGATGAGCGCGCTGTCGAAGATCTGGTCGAACAAGCTGATCCTCTCGGCGATCGGCCTGGTGATCGTGCTGATCGTCGGCGCGTCGTACCTGCTGGTGAGCGTCATGCGGATCAACCCGCTGCGGTCGAGCTACACCGTGACGGTGAACCTGGACCGCTCCGGCGGCCTGCAGCCGGGCAACGACGTGACGCTGCGCGGTTACCGCGTCGGCAAGGTCACCTCCATCGAGCTGACCGATCGCGGGCAGGCCATCGCCGCACAGGCCGAGATCGACAGCCGGTACAAGATCCCGGTCGACACCGACGTGGCGGTGCAGGCCCTGTCCGCCGCCGGTGAGCAGTACATCGACTTCCGTCCCGGCACCGAGGACGGCCCGTTCCTCGCCGACGGCGCGGTGGTCCAGTTCGATCCGGAGACGGTCAAGACGCCGACCCCGGTGTGGTCGGTGCTGGACAACACCAGCGAGCTGATCGCGCAGGTCGATCCGGACAAGTTCAGCGTCATCCTCGCCGAGCTGGACATCGCGCTCAGCGGCGGCCCGGATCAGCTGCGCGGCCTGGTCAACGGCATCAGCCTGGCCACGTCGGGTCTGGATTCGCTGCTGCCGCAGACGACCAGCCTGATCACCAACCTGCGTACCATCGCCGACACCACGTCGCAGGCGCAGCCGGATCTCGCCACCCTCACCGCCAACTCCGGGGAGCTGTTCGCGCAGTTCAACGCGGCCAACGCGGAGCTGCAGAGCGTCCTCGACTCGGGCCCAGGGCAGCTGCAGAGCCTGGGTGCGGTACTGGACAAGACGTCGGATCCGATCACCAGCCTCGCCACCAACTTCGTCGCCATCACCAAGGCCGCGCAGCTGCGCCTGCCCGCGCTGCGGGCGCTGTTCCCCTCGCTCGCCGTGGGCGTCGAGGCGCTCGGCATCCCGGCGCACGACGGCGAGTTCCACGCGATCATCGACATCTGGCCGCGGCCGTACTGCACGTACAACACCCCGCAGATCCGCAACGAGGTGGTGCAGGACGGCACCATCCCGAAATGGAACTACTGTGTGAACCCGCCGCCGGGCCAGCAGATCCGCGGTGCGGCGAACGCCCCGCGGCCCGACGTGCCGAACAACGGCGCCCAGATGCCGCCGGGTGTGGATCCGAACGAGCGGACCCTCCCCCCGGTGCGGTGAGTGTGCACCCGGGCCGGTGGCTGTGCCATCGGCCCGGCATACTCGCTGGTAGAACGCGTACGGTTCGCCCATGCGGACCGGCCAGCCGATACGGTGCGTGCGCGCGCCGGGAAAGTGCAGGATTTATCGATGTCCACCGACGACGCCGACACCAATAAAGACGCCGAGACCACGAAGAACGTCGAGCCCGCCGAGAAAAGCGCAGAAAGCGCCGCCGCGGCCGGGAAGAGCGACGCGGAGACGGCCAAGCTTGACCTGGGGAAGGCGGGCGAGAAGCAGAGCGAACCGAAGCCGAAGCCCGCTCCCGCGGCGGCCCAGGACCGGTCGAATCTGCTGCCGGTGATCGCGGCATTCGTGGCGGGCATCCTGCTCGTCGCGGCCGTCACCGCGGTGGTGGTCTTCTATCTCCAGGCCCAGAAGAAGTCGGACGAGCTCGCGGCGGTCAACGACGCCACGCGCGCGGCCTGCGATTTCGGTCGCGACGTCTCGGTCTACGACTACTCGAAGGACCTGGAGGGCTACTTCACGAAGGTCAAGGAGGGCTCCACCGGCGAGTTCCTGAAGGAATTCGACGACGCGACCAAGGCGCTCACCGACGCCATGGTGCAAGCACAGGTCAAGTCCTGGGCCGACGACGTGCAGTGCGGATACCAGGGCGGTGACACCAGCGAGGCCAAGGTGCTGGTGACGCTGACCCAGTTCCGCACCAATTTCACTCAGCAGCAGCCGGATCGGCAGTTCGTGGTGATCGTCGCGGATCTGCAGAACGAGGGCGGCAAGTGGAAGGTGAGCAAGCTCGACTCGCCGATGCTGAAGGGTGCGGGCACCGGCCTGCCCGGCGGCGCTCCCGCGCCCGGCCAGGCTCCGGCGCCGACCCAGCCGCAGCCCGGCAACTGATCGTTCGGAAAGTTCTCCGAAAGCGCCTCCGGCGGTGGGCCCAGTCACCACCGCCGGAGGTCTTTCGGGCGGTCCTGCTATGCGGTCGCGGAGCTGCTCAGAACAGGGTCAAGGTCTGAGGAGCCGCCGCGACCGCCTTCCCCGAGGCCCGCGGCCCGGTGGTCTTGTGTTGCGGTGCAGAGCTTTTCGACACGGTCTTCGGCGCGAGCGGAACCGTGCTCTCCGCCGCGGTGACAACGGCCGGTTCGGGCGCGTCGACCTCGGCGGCCGCCGAAGCCGCGGCCTTACGGGCCGCCTCGCCCGCGAGGGTGTCCGCCATCTCGTTGAAGTAGTTGCCGACATGGCCACGTACCCAACGGAATCGGACCGGACCCGGCCTGCTCGAGATGGCGCGGTCGATCTGTTTGATGATCTCCACGTTCTTGACGGCGCCACCGGACGAGGTCCGCCAGCCGTTCAGCCGCCAGCTCGAGATCCATTCCGACGCGCACTTGATCGCATAGAGCGAATCGCTTTCGATCAGAAGGGGTTCGGCGCCAGGGTGCGCGTCGACGGCCTCCAGGATCGCGCGTAGCTCGGCGATCTGATTCGTCCCCGTCGAGGCTCCCCCGCTGCGCGAAGTGCTCCCTTGATGATTGACCCAAGCCCAGCCGATAGCGCCGCCGGGATTTCGGAGGCAGGATCCGTCGGTGCTCACGATGATCATGGCTGGCACCCTACGCAATCCGACCGACAAGATCGGTACCGTGGAATTCCTCTATCTCCCTTCGCAATCGAGACTCGGTACGACGTAGCGCCGATCGCACGGCACTGTCGACCAAGCGTGCGCACATGCGGCCGAGGAAGCCGCGAGGTGCAGCGTACTCCGCTTCGGAAGTCAGCACCGACCGTCCATACCCGAGCGGGTCGAAGCGCAGCGTCAGGGTTCCCGACAACCGCCCACGCAGCGTATACCCGATCACCATGTTGCGGCGATATTCGGTGATCTCGCAGGAGATCGTGGGATGCCACGGGCCGAGCCTCGCCGCCGTGGCGAAGAGTGCGCCGAGACCTTGGTCCACCTCGCCGGTCGGTTCGAAGGAAGCGACGCCGAACATCCAGTCGGGTACGAACTGGTGGTTGTCCGTGTAGGTGAACGCTACTTCTACCGGAGCCCCGACGTCACTCGCGTACTTGATGTGGCCCATAGGCCCTCCCTGATCCACGGCTGCGGACAAAAGTACTACAACTCTCCTCTTTATTCGAGAGATTGCCGGGAATGTGGGTGAGAGGGCTTTCCAGATTCATGACCGGGCGGTTGCTTGGTGGAATCAGATCCGATCGACGATGTACTCCGCGATCGGCATGGCCGAAGTCGCCGCGGGCGACGGCGCGTTGAGGACGTGCACCGAGCGCGCGGTGCGTTCGATCATGAAGTCGTGCACAAGGGTGCCGTCGCGCAGCACGGCCTGGGCGCGGATGCCCGCAGGGCGCGGCCGCAGGTCGGCCGCGGTGAGTTCCGGGCAATAGCGGCGACATTCGGCCAGGTACCCGCGCTTGAACAGGGAATTGCGCAGTTCGCGCAGCCCCGTCCTGACGTGCGCGCGGGCCACCCGGTGCATGCCGGGAAACCCGACGATCTCTGTGGCGTCGCGCAGATCGACGCTGCCTTTGCGGTAGCCCTCGCGCGCTAGGCCGAGCACCGCGTTCGGGCCGACGGTGAGTTCGCCGTCGATGGTCGGGCTCAGGTGCACGCCGAGGAACGGCAGGTTCGGGTCGGGCACCGGATAGATCAGCGTCCGCACCAGTCCGGCGCGCTCCGGCGGCAGCTGGTAGTACTCGCCGCGGAACGGGACGATGCGAAAGTCGATCGGCAGGCCCGCCAGCCGCGCCATCCGATCGGCTTGCAGACCGGCGCAGGCCACGAGGGTGCGCGCCGTCCACGCGCCGGCCGGGCCGGAGACCGTCGCCGCCGTATCGGTCTCCTCGATCGCGGTGATCTCGGCGCCGAGCACGATCTCACCCCCCGCCGCGCGCACCTGCTCGGCCAGCGCCGCGGTGATCTTCCGGTAGTCGACGATGCCGGTACCCGGCACGAACAGCGCGCCGACGCCGGTGATCCGCGGCTCGCGCCGGACCAGCTCGGCTGCGTCGAGCAGCTCGACCTGCACCCCGTTGGTGATCGAGCGCTCGTACAGCGCCAGCATCCGCTCGTACTCCGCGGCATCGGTGGCCACCAGCAGCTTTCCGCATACGTCGTACGGAATCCCTTGCGCCGCAGCGAAATCCTTCGTCCACTGCGCACCCCGCCTGCACAGCTCCGCCTTCAGGCTCCCCGGCTCGTAATAGATCCCGGAGTGAATCACCCCGCTGTTGTGCCCCGTCTGATGCACCCCCAGCCCCGCGGCCTTCTCCACCAATACCAGCCGAGCCCCCGGATACCGCTCCACCAGCCGCCGAGCCGTCGCCACCCCGACGATCCCGCCCCCGATCACGCAAAAGTCGTACACGCCCCGACAGTACTTCCCTGCCGCCGCGCTGCGCGCCACCTCCCAGGGGAGATCTCAGATGGTGGTGGTGGGGTGGGGGTCGTCGTGGCCGGTGGGGGCGTCCGGGGTGGAGGGGGTTGGGTGGCGCTGGAGTTGGATTGTGTGTTCGCCGAGGTTGGCGTCGGAGAAGACGAGGGAGAGCTCGCCGGTGCGGATGTCGAATTCGGTGCGGAGCTGGGTGATTCCGGCCGGGTCGAGGTGGATGCCGAGGTGGTCGCGCACGGGTTCGGACAGCACGAGGCCGGTGAGCGCCGAGAAGGCGTTGGTGTCGACGATGAACGCGACGGTGTTGGTGCGGACCGGGGCGACCTGTGCGCCGACGTAGGCGGTGCCGAGGCCCAATCGACCGCCGAGCCCGGCGGGTCGCGACGGCGGCGCGGCAGCCGGATCCGATTGTGGCACAACCGTTCTGGCGGGGAACACGGCGGCTTGGTAGATCGGCGACAGCGCGTGAGTCTCGCTGTTCAGCACGGTGATGGCGGTCTGGGGGCCGGGGTGCGGCGCGAAGGGTTCGACGACGGGTGCGGGCGACAGCGGTGCGGCCTGCACCGTGCCCGCGCGCTGGGGATCGGCCATCTGGTTCACGATGTACGCGCCGGCAACGAAAGTCAGGCTGAGACTGGCCGCGCCGGCCAACACGATCGCGGTATGACGCACGATCTGAGCAGGATTGTGTGCCGTCACGATGCGTTCCTTTCCCTCCGCCCCGACTCCCCTCGCGTCGTCGGCCCGCATCGTTGAAAGCCGAACGCATGTCCAGGTTACGACGCCGCCCGATCGGGCACCGCATCCGTGCGAGCAGGATCACAATAGACCGGGCTACGGATGTTTCCGCCGGTTGAAGAGCGGGTAAAAAGCGGATAGCTGGCGAGCGTCATTCTCGACTGCCACTCTTAGACACCCGGCCAACGTCGTCCGGCCGTCGACGCGAACGGCGCACCCAAGTCTGGCGCTCGCCCGCTCCCGAGTTTTTCGAATCGGGTCGGGTGAAGCCCGGTCGGACGTTGTCCGGCCGGGCTGCTCGCCGTTCAGGGGGATCGGCTCAGGCGAACTGTCCCGCCGCCCGTCCCTTCCCGGTCGGTCCGGCGAAGGCCTGGGCGATCGTCAACCACTCCTCCGCATCCGCGCCGATGGCACGCACCGCCAGGTCATCGAGGTGGCGGCGCTGGGTGACCAGCAGGCAGAAGTCCAGCGCGGGTCCGGTCACCCGCTGCGCGGCGTCCTCCGGCCCCCAGGTCCAGACCGTGCCGTCGGGCGCGGTGAGCTCGACACGGAATTCCTCGGCGGGCGCCGCCTTGCCGCGCACCGAGTAGGCGAAGTTCCTGGTCCGCACGCCGAGGTGGGCGACGCTGCGCAGCCGAGCGGTCGGCTCGCGAGTCACGCCGAGCGCGTCGGCCACATCCTGTCCGTGCGCCCAGGTCTCCATGAGCCGGGCGGTGATCATCGAGGCGGGACTCATGGGCGGGCCGAACCAGGGCAGCTTGGTGCCCGCCGGCACCGCGCGCAGCGCCTCGACCAGCGTCTTGCGCCCGGCGCGCCAGCGCTCGAGCAGGTCGGCGGGCGGCGCGGCGGCGGCTTCGTCGGCCGCCTCGTCGACGAAGGTCAGCGCCCTCGGCGCGGCCGCTGCGACCTGCTTCGCGAACTCCTCGGCGTCCGACGCCGAGACGGTGGCGATCTCGTCGGTCCAGGTCAGGTGTCCGATCTGGTGGGCGATGCTCCAGCCGGGGGCGGGCGTCGGCCGCGCCCAGTCCTGCGGGGCCAGCGGGGCGACCAGTGATTCCAGGTCCGCGCATTCGCCGGCGAAATCGCCGAGCAGCGCTTCGAGGTCAGCCATGAGTTCCCTTGCCGATCGCGGGCACACCGCCGCGTGTGCCAGGTGGGACCCAGCATCGCAGCGCCGCCGAAAAAATGCAAGCATGCGTGCTTGTATTTATCGGCGCCCCGTCACCACCCGAAAAGCACCAGGTGGGCCGCGCCGACGACCAACCCGAGCAGCGCGCCGTGCAGGTACAGCAGCCAGGCGTCCTGCTCCACCGAGGCGTAGAACATCTCCATGAACTCGCCCGGGCTCAGCTGCTGGAGCTTGCGCGCGGCGAACTCGTCGATCTTCTTCGCCTGCTCGCGCGCGAACTCCTCGTCCTCGACCATGCTCGGCGCCAACCCCACCGCGGCCCCGGCCGCGCCGACCGTCAGGTTGTCGAACTGCCGCTTGCCGAACGCGGCGCGCACCATCGAATGCGTCGGCCCGAGCTGACGGTGGATCTCCTCGGAGATCAGGCGCTCGATCAGCTGCCGTGTCTTGTCGCCGTTCGGTCCCTCCAGCAGTTCCGCGGAGAGGTTGGGCAGCGTGAGCACCTGGTAGGCCAGGATGCGCGCGAGGTCGGTGGCGGCTTGCGACTGACGCTTGGCCAGCAGCGCCTGGCGCCACAGGTACTTGTAGCGCGGCTGCGGCTCGCCGGGCTCGAAGACCATCTTCACCGCGATGACGTTCACGATCACGCCGATCGCGGCCGCGCTGAGCAGGACGATCACCCAGGCGGGCACCCAGCCGAGCACCGGAATGCGGTCGTGCACATGCAGATACAGCGCCATCAGCAGGCCGAACGGCGCACCGAGCAGGCCGACGCGGACCATGAACTTCAGCTCGGGGGCCGCGATCGTGGTGGTGAGATCCTTCAGGATGTAAGGGTTCTCGCGCAGGTAGCGGATGACGAAGCTCTTGATGTCGATGAGCTGATCGATGTTGTCGCCGAGCGAGTCGAAGCCTCGGCGGCACAGTTTCGGCAGCTGCCGGTCGACCCGCTGGTAGATGACCTGTCTCATCTGCCGAGGCACCGAGCGCCACAGGTCCGGGTTCTCCCGGTACATCACCTCGTCCACGAGCGGCCGCACCTGCGTGCGTGCCAGCTCGGCGATGTAGTCGGCGATGCCGTCGAGGTCGATTTCGTGAATGAAGTCCCTGGGACTGCCGATCCGCATCAGCGCCTTGTCGACGCAGATGCTGGCCATCTTCTCCGCCCGCGCCGGGATGAAGCCCTGGAAGCCGAGCCTGCGCCCGTCCTCGGAGAAGGTCGGCAGCACCTGCACTCGACGCGGCAGGTACGGGTACAGCACCTGCAGCCCCGGCACCCGGAATCCGCGGAACTGTACCGGCCAGAAGAGCATCAGCACGCCGGTCCAGTTGGTCAGCCAGCCCGCGAGGGCGCTGAAGATCGGGAAAGTGACCAGGTCGACCACGAACTTCGTCTGGCCGGTGAGCTCTTCCCAGTCGATGAACACCCCGGATGCGAGAGTGTTCATCCTGCGTTCCCCTTAGTGCCGTGAGCTGTAGAGGCACCCACATTCTCATTGCGCTCGCGAGGGTGTCAACGCGAGAGCGGGCACTGTCACAGACGGCCACGGCCTTCGATCGTGCCTTCGCCCTGAGCGAACGTCCGGAAAGGGTGGAACAAACCCGGAATGGGTGGGGTTGAGTAGGCATCGCTCAACTTTTGGAAGGGTCGAACACGTGACTACACCTCAGAATCTGCCGGTGCTGTTCCTGACCGATCCGATCGTGCTGCCGGGCATGGTCGTGCCCATCGAACTGGACGAATCGGCGCAGGCCGCGATCGACGCCGCGCGCGCCGGGAAGAAAGAGGCGGTCCTGCTCGCGCCGCGACTGACCGAGGGCTACGCCACTTACGGCGTCGTCGCGACCATCGAACAGGTCGGCCGGATGCGTGGTGGAGCGCCCGCGGCGGTACTGAAGGCGGAGCGCCGAGCCAAGATCGGTCACGGCGTCACCGGACCGGGCGCCGCGCTGTGGGTCGAGGCCGAGCCGGTCGAGACTCCTACGCCGGACGGCCGCACCAAGGAGCTGGCCGCCGAGTACAAGAAGCTGGTCGTCTCGGTGTTGCAGCGCCGCGAGGCGTGGCAGATCATCGACGCGGTCAACCAGCTGACCGACCCGTCGGCGATCGCCGACACCGCGGGCTACGCGCCGTACCTGTCCGCGGACCAGAAGCGCGAACTGCTCGAGACTCCCGACGCGGTGCAGCGATTGACCCGACTGATCGAGTGGACCAAGGCGCACATCGCCGAGGCCGAGGTCACCGAGAAGATCAGTGACGAGGTCCGCGAGAACGTGGAGAAGACCCAGCGCGAATTCCTGCTTCGCCAGCAGCTCAACGCCATTCGCAAGGAACTCGGCGAGGACGAGCCCGATGGCGCCGACGACTACCGCACCCGCGTGGAGCAGGCCGACCTGCCCGAGTCCGTCCGCGAGGCGGCGCTGCGCGAGGTCGGCAGGCTGGAGCGGGCCAGCGATCAGAGCCCGGAATCCGGGTGGATCCGGACCTGGCTGGACACCGTGCTCGAGCTGCCGTGGAACGAGAAGACCACCGACTCCACCGATGTCGCGGCCGCCCGTGCGGTGCTGGACGCCGACCACCACGGCTTGGACGAGGTCAAGGACCGCATGGTCGAGTACCTGGCGGTCCGGGCCCGGCGCGCTCAGCGCGGGCTGGAGGTCGTCGGCGGACGCGGGTCCGGTGCGGTGCTGGTGCTGGTCGGTCCGCCCGGCGTCGGGAAGACCTCGCTGGGTGAGTCCGTGGCACGGGCGTTGGGGCGCAAGTTCGTTCGGGTCGCCTTGGGCGGCGTACGCGACGAGGCCGAGATCCGCGGGCACCGCCGCACCTACGTCGGCGCGCTGCCCGGCCGTATCGTGCGCGCCATGAAGGAGGCGGGCTCGATGAACCCGGTCGTGCTGCTCGACGAGATCGACAAGGTCGGCTCCGACTTCCGCGGCGACCCGGCGGCGGCCCTGCTCGAGGTGCTGGATCCGGCGCAGAACCACACGTTCCGCGATCACTACCTGGATCTGGATCTCGACCTGTCCGACGTGCTGTTCATCGCGACGGCCAATGTCATGGAGACGATCCCCGGCCCGCTGCTGGACCGCATGGAACTGATCACCGTGGACGGCTACACCGAGGCCGACAAGGTCGCCATCGCCCGCGACTTCCTGGTGCCGAGGCAGCTGGAACGCAACGCGCTGACCGCCGACGAGGTGACCATCACCGAGGAGGCGCTGCGCGAGATCGCGGCGAACTACACCAGGGAAGCCGGCGTGCGGCAGATGGAGCGCCTGATCGCGAAGGCGTTGCGCAAGGCGGCGACTCGGCTCTCGGAGGGTGAAATCGGTTCCGGCGCCGCGGTGTCCGACATCGGTCTCGGCTACGACCCGGAGCTCGGCTACGACGTGCCCGAAACCGCCTCGCCGACAATCTCTTCCGGCCGCCTGACCGTCGGTCTCGGCGACCTGAAGGATTACCTCGGCCGTCCCCGCTTCACTCCGGACTCGGTGGAACGCACCGCGGTCCCCGGTGTGGCCACCGGCCTGGCCGTGACCGGCGCAGGCGGCGACGTCCTCTACATCGAGGCCAACGCTGCCGAGGGCGAGCGCTCGCTGACTCTGACCGGCCAGCTGGGCGACGTCATGAAGGAATCGGCGCAGATCGCGCTGACCTACGTGCGCTCGCACCTGGAGGAAATCGGCATCGAACCGTCGGTGCTGGACCGCAATATCCACATCCACTTCCCGGCGGGCGCGGTGCCCAAGGACGGTCCGTCCGCGGGCATCACCATGGTCACCGCCTTGGTGTCGCTGGCGCTCGGCCGCCAGGTGCGCTCGGATGTCGGCATGACCGGTGAGGTCACCCTGAACGGGCGGGTCCTGCCGATCGGCGGCGTCAAGCAGAAGCTGCTCGCCGCCCAGCGCGCCGGACTGAAGACCGTGTTCATTCCCGCTCGCAACGAGCCGGACCTGGACGAGGTCCCCGCCGAAGTGCTTGCGGCGCTGGATGTGCGCCCGGTCGCCGACGTGGCGGAGATCTTGGCCTACGCCATCGAGCCGGTGGTGGAGGAGACGCTGAAGCGACCGGCGTTCGCCGCTACTGCGTGAGTTCGGTTTCGGGGCCGGGTGCGGGAAACCGTGCCCGGCCCCTTCGTTTTCGGTGGTGATCGCCGATCATGAGCCCCCGAGCTCACGCTCGACACTGCGCGTTGTCCCCTGCGCCACCGCGCACAGCACCGACTCCCCCGTCTCCGACTCCGCGTAGATCTCGCACCGCACCACCGCCTGCCGCCGCGTGGACCCCGTCACCGCCGCCTCCGCGCGCAACCGAACTCCGGCGGCCGGGCGCAGATAGGTGATGGTGAACCCGCCGGTCAGCACGTTCGCGCCGAGCACCGTGCCGGCCGCGAAGGTGAGGGCGTTGTCGGCGGCGTAGGCGAGCACCCCACCGTGCACGAAGCCGAACTGCTGGCCCAGCTCCGGTCGGATCGGGATGACGAGAGTGGCCGCGCCGTCGCCGAATCGGGTGAGCTCGGTGCCGACCAGCACCGCGAAAGGTTGCGCGGCCAGTACCTGTTGGGCCTGGTGGAAATCGAGTGCCGATGTGCCGACGGTCATTGCCGCTCCATTCTTTTCGGTATCGATCCGGCGTCGAGGGCCAGCCAGGCCGCCTCGGCCAGTTCCGCGCCGACCTCCGTCGGCGCGGTGCGGATGTCACCGCCCAGCCACTGCCGCGAATACTCCTGCGCGGGGCCGAGCCACAGTGCGTAGACGAGATCCAGATCCAGCGAACGCACCGCGCCGTACGCCGCGTGGGTGCGGTACCAGCGGGCGATGTCGATCATGAAGGTGCGGTTGCTTTCGCTCTCGCGGACGCCGGGCGGCCGGGCCGAGGTGAGAACCTTTGCCCGGTGCTGGTTTTCGGTCACCCAGCGCAGGTGTTCCCGCACTCCCCCGGTAATGCCCTCGCGCGCGTCGGTGCTCTGACCGACCACCACCCAGAAGTGCTGTTGGTAGTCGGTCAGCGCGTGCGCCCACACCTGCCGGTACAGATCCGCCTTGTCCGGAAAGTGGTGGTAGAGCGCGCCGACGCTCGCGCCCGCCGCCTCGCGGATCTGCGCGAGCGTCGCGTCCAGCACCCCGTGGTCGGCGAACTGGCGCTCGGCCGCCAGCAGCAACCGATCTCGGATCTTCATATCCAGAATTTAGTTCTGTTTTTCCGACGGCGCAACGATGAGCAGGTTCACCTGATCGCGCCTGGTTGTCATACCCGTGCGGTATGACGGAGAGGTGGCCAGGTGGCTGTTGCACGTCGATCTCGACCAGTTCCAGGCGGCGGTGGAGTTCCGTCGCCACCCGGAACTGCGCGGCAAGCCGGTCATCGTCGGCGGCCACGGCGACCCGAACGAACCGCGCAAGGTGGTGACCTGCGCGTCGTACCCCGCCCGCGCCTACGGCGTCCGCGCGGGCATGGCGCTGCGCAGCGCACTGCGGAAATGCCCGGAGGGCGTCTTCCTGCCGCTCGACATGGCCGCCTACGAAGAAGCCTCCGAGGAGGTCATGGCGCTGCTGCGCACCTTCCCCGGCCGGATCGAGGTGTGGGGCTGGGACGAGGCGTTCCTGGCCGCCGACACCGACGATCCCGAACTGCTCGCCCGCGAAATCCGGGGCGCCATCGCGGAATTGGACCTGAGCTGCTCGATCGGCATCGGCGACAACAAGCTCACCGCCAAGCTCGCGACCGGTTTCGCCAAGTCGGCGGGCAAATCCTCCGATGCGCCCGGCGCAGGCGCGGCGGCGGGCATGTTCCGGCTGACGGCCGCCAACTGGACCGAGGTGATGGCGCACCGCCCCACCGACGCGCTGTGGGGCATCGGCAGCCGCATCGCCGCTCGCCTCGCCGAACTCGACATCCACACCGTCGCCGACCTGATGGCAGCCGACCGGCACCGGCTCGCCGACGCGTTCGGCCCCACGACGGGCCCCTACCTCTGGGTGCTCGGCCACGGCAAGGGCGACACCGAAGTGACAACCGAACCGCGAATCCCGGTGGGCCGCAGCAAATCCGAGACTTTCCCACACGATCTCACCGACCCCGCCGAGATCCGCGCGCAGGTGGCGCGGATCGCCACCGAGGTCGCCGAGGAAATGGCCGAGGCAGGCCGGATCAGCATCCGCGTCTCCGTCACCGTGCGGACCAAGACCTTCTACACGCGCAGCAAACAGGCCAAACTCCCGGAGCCGACCGCCGACGTCGCCACCCTCACCGAGACGGCCCTCCGCATCATCGACCGCTTCGATCTCGACCGTCCGGTGCGCCTGCTCGGCGTGCGGTTGGAGTTCGTGCCGGAGGAGTAGTCGCAGCCGTCTGAAGCAACTCTTTCTCACACCGAGCGCACGCGGGTCGACGTGCGGCGCAGTGCCGGAGCGCCGCGAGCGGGCACCGATCCTCGTATGCTCGACCGCATGGAGTTCTGGGCGATGGTGGCACACGAATCGGACAGCGGGATCGTGTTGACGCGGCAGCAGGTCGACGAGGAATTCCTCGGCCAGGGCACCGTCACGATCAAGGTGCATTACTCGAGCGCCAACTTCAAGGACGGACTCGCCATCACGCCGGGCGGCGGTGTGGTCCGCAACTATCCGATCGTGCCCGGCATCGATATCACCGGCGAGGTCGTCGCCTCCGAGTCCGACGATTTCGCGCCGGGTGATCAGGTCGTCGCGCACGGCTACGGGATCGGCGTCTCACACCACGGCGGCTTCGCCGAATACGCCAAGGTGCCGGACGAGTGGGTGGTGAAGCTGGACGAGCTGAACACCCGCGACGCCGCGGCCCTGGGCACCGCCGGTTTCACCGCGGCGATGAGCGTGCAGGCCCTGCTCGACCGTGGTCTCACCCCCGACGACGGCGCGATCCTGGTGACCGGTGCGACCGGCGGTGTCGGCACCGTGGCCGTGGACATCCTGTCCGGCCTCGGCTTCGAGGTCATCGCGTCCACGGGCAAGAAAGACGCGGGCGATCTGCTCTCCGAACTCGGGGCCAACGAGGTGATCGGCCGCCTGCCGGAGGATCCCGAGGCGAAGCTGCGCCCGCTGGCCAAGGCGCAATGGGCGGGCGCGGTCGACAGCGTCGGCGGCAAATCGCTGGCCTACGTGCTCAGCTGCATCGGCTACGGCGGCGCGGTCGCGGCGAGCGGCCTCACCGGCGGCCACGACCTGCCCACCACGGTCATGCCGTTCATCCTGCGCGGCGTCGCGCTGCTCGGCGTCGACTCGGTCAACATGCCGATCGAGAAGCGCCGCGAACTCTGGTCGCGTCTGGGCAACGAGCTTCGCCCCCAGCATCTTTCGACCCTGGAAAGCTACGCCCCGATCACCGAGGCGGCGGCCGTGCTCGCCGACATCAAGAGCGGAAAGCACTCCGGCCGTACGGTCCTGGGCGTCGCGGGCGAATTCTGAGCTGAACAGCCGAAAGGCCGCGTCGAGGACACCTCGACGCGGCCCAGCACCGCGCTATGTCGAGTGCAGCGTGAATTCGACGGTGTACCGGACGTTTCCGGGCGCGGTCGTGTGTCCGTTCGCTGCGGTGAAGTTGCAGTTCGCGACCAGGCGATATGTCGTGTCGAGTCGAAGGTCGGTGACGACCGAATGCCACCAGTAGTCGGCGGGAATGCCGGCGTGCGAGTCGCTGTACCCGCGTTTGCCTTCGACGATGGCTCCGCATGTCATCGGTCTTTGCACGATCGCCTGCACCGAGGGTGAGAGCCGCAGCGACCAGATCAGCCTGTTTCCGCCGTCGGCGTTTTGGCTGGCGTAGATCACGTCGCCGGTGAAACTGCCGTGCTCTCCGTCGTAGCGGTAGCGAGTGTCATGCGGGTGATAGTGGTACTCACCGGCAGGTTGCCCGGTTGCCTTGGGTGCCAAGGCGAGCAGAACCGTGAGGATCGCCGCGAGCGCGGCAGTGACAGTGACTACGAGGCGTGCCTGCGCACGGATACCGCCCTGCATTCGTATTCCCCCTGCGGAACGTCTTCGATTTCGACGTCGACCCGGTCACCCTCTCGCAGGGCGTGTATGTCCCCCTCCACGACACTGGACAAGTGAAACCACGCGGGCGGACCGTCCGGTCGAACCAACACGCCGGTGCCGTTGCGGATGTTCCAGCGATACACCGTGGCTTGCTCCACGTCACTGTCCCTTCCGCGCTCCGACGATTCGATCAGGTCAATGATTGCTCATGCAGGTCTCACGCGCACTGCATTTGGTTGGCGTTTCGGTGCGAGGTGCATCGGGACAAGGCCGCGTCGACGTTGCGCGACGCGGCCTTTCGCGCAATTCGCTCACGCCGCGATGGTGACCGGCTCGTCCGCGAACTGGGTGCGGTACAACTCGGCGTAGCGCCCTTCGGCGGCCAGGAGCTGGGTGTGGGTGCCGCGTTCCACGACGCGGCCGTCCTCCAGCACCAGGATCTGGTCGGCGGCGCGGATCGTGGACAGGCGGTGCGCGATGACCAGTGCGGTGCGGCCCTCCAGCGCTTCCGAAAGCGCTTCCTGCACGGCGGCTTCCGAGGTCGAGTCCAGCGACGCGGTCGCCTCGTCCAGGATCACCACGCGCGGCTGCTTGAGCAGCAGCCTGGCGATGGTGAGCCGCTGGCGTTCCCCGCCGGAGAGGCGGTAACCGCGCTCGCCGACCACGGTGTCCAGGCCGTCCGGCAGCCCGGCGATCAGATCGTGCAGGCGGGCCCGCCGCAGCGCGTCCCACAGCTCGGCCTCGGTCGCCTCCGGGCGGGCCAGCAGCAGGTTCGCCCGGATCGTGTCGTGGAACAGGTGCCCGTCCTGGGTGACCAGGCCGACCGTCTCGTGCAGCGAGCGCGCGCCGATCTGCCGCACGTCGGCGCCGTTCAGTCGCACCGCCCCGCCGTCCACGTCGTACAGGCGCGAAACCAGCTGGGCGATGGTCGATTTGCCTGCTCCCGAGGAGCCGACCAACGCGACCAGCTGCCCGGGTTCGGCGCGCAGCGACACATTGTGCAGCACGTCCACCCCGCCCCTGGTGTCCAGCGTCGCGACCTCTTCCAGCGACGCCAGCGACACCTTGTCCGCCGACGGGTACGCGAAGGTCACATCGTCCAGTTCCACCGCGACCGGGCCGTCCGGGACCGCGATCGCATCGGGCGCGTCCTCGATCAGCGGGCGCAGATCCAGCACCTCGAAGACGCGCTCGAAGCTCACCAGCGCGGACATGATCTCCATCCGGGCGCTGGCCAGCGCCGTCAGCGGCGTGTACAGCCTGGTCAGCAGCAGCGAGAGCGCGACGACCGCGCCCGCGTCCAGCTGCCCGCGCAGCGCGTACCAGCCGCCGAGTCCGTAGACCAGCGCGACCGCGAGGGCCGAGACCAGCGTCAGCGAGGTGACGAACACCGTTTGCAGCATCGCGGTGCGCACACCGATGTCGCGCACCCGCCGGGCCCGCAGCGCGAACTCGTCGGATTCCTGTTCGGGACGGCCGAACAGCTTCACCAGGGTGGCGCCCGGCGCGGAGAACCGCTCGGTCATCTGCGTGCTCATGGCCGCGTTCAGCCGCGCCGCCTCCCGCTGGAGTCCGGCGAGCCGGTTGCCCATCCGCCGCGCCGGGATCACGAACACCGGAAGCAGCACCAGCGCCAGCAGCGTGATCCGCCACGAGATGCCGAGCATCACGCCCAGCGTGAGGGCCAGCGTGACCAGGTTCGCGACGACGCCGGACAGCGTGTCGCTGAACGCGCGCTGCGCGCCGATCACGTCGTTGTTCAGCCGGCTCACCAGTGCGCCGGTCCTGGTCCTCGTGAAGAACGCGATCGGCATCCGCTGCACGTGGTCGAACACCGCGCTGCGCAGATCGAGGATCAGGCCCTCACCGATCCGCGACGACAGCCAGCGGATGCCGAGCCCGAGCGCAGAGTCGAGCACCGCGAGCACGCCGATAACTGCCGCGACCGTCGCCACCACGCGTGGCGCGGCTCCGCCGACGATGTCGTTCACCACACGACCCGCCAGCACCGGCGTCGCCACCGCGAGCAGCGCGGAGATCACGCTGAACGCCAGGAACACCCCGATCCGCCGCCGATGTGGCGCGGCGAATCGGAGAATCCGCTTCGCGGTGGCGAGACTGAACGGACGCTGCTCGTCGGGCGCGTTCATCCGCCGATACATCTGGCTCCACGCCACCGATTCGATACTCACGATCGCTCCCTCTCGACCCCCGCCATCCAACTGCTGGCCACCGACATTAGGACCTCAACAAAGGTTGAGGGCAAGTCGATTCCCGCGCCGCCGCGAATTCCCCGTTCGGCGAACGAACCGCCACCGGCCGGGCGGCTTCCCGAGGCGCGCGCGGTCGGCCGAGCTCGCCCCGCACCACAGCGGGAGTTGTCGGGCGAGTCCGTTTCGACCCGCGAACGGCCGGAGCGAGGGCGGGAGGTCCGCACAGGAGGCGCTGCCGGGCGAAGTCCTGCCCCTGGCCTGCGCGTGGCCGGAGCGAAGGCGCAGGTACGCCTAGGCTGACATGGTGACCGAGGAGCGGATGGCGACAACGCTGCGCGGGCGAATCGACGGCGAGGTGGACGCGTCCCCGCGGCGGCGCGCGGAATACGCCACCGACGCGTCGAACTATCGCGTGCTGCCCACCGCGGTGGTGTTCCCCCGATCGGACTCCGATGTCGCGGAAACCCTCGGCTTCGCTCGCGAACACGGCCTGCCGGTCACCGCGCGCGGCGCGGGAACGTCGGTGGCGGGCAACGCGATCGGACCCGGCCTCGTGCTCGACTTCAGCAGGCATCTGAATCGGATCGTGCGCATCGACCCGGACCGGCGAACCGCCAGGGTGCAGCCGGGCGTCGTGCTGTCCGCATTGCAGAGCGCGGCCCGCCCGCACGGGCTGCGGCTCGGCCCCGATCCCTCGACGCAGAACCGCTGCACCCTCGGCGGCATGATCGGCAACAACGCCTGCGGGCCGCGCGCCGTCGCGTGGGGCCGCACCTCCGACACCGTGCGCGAGCTGCGCATCCTGGACGGAACCGGAACCGAGCGCGTCCTCGCGAACGACCCGGCCGCGGTGCCGGGGCTGGCCGAATTCACCAGGTCCAACCTCGCGGTATTGCGCACCGATCTGGGTCGTTTCGACCGGCAAGCCTCCGGCTTCGGCCTGGAACATCTGCTGCCGGAACGCGGTTCGGCCGTCGCCAAGTCGTTCGTCGGCAGCGAGGGCACCTGCGGGCTGCTGTTGGACGCGGAGGTCCAGCTGGTCGAACTGCCGCACGCCACCGTGCTCACGGTGCTCGGCTACCCGGACATCGCCACGGCCGCGGACGACGTCGCCGCGGTCATGGCGTGCGCGCCGATCGCGGTCGAGGGCATCGACTCCCGCCTCGTCGACGTGGTGCGGGCGCATCGCGGCGCCGTGCCCGAACTCCCGCGCGGCGGCGGCTGGCTGTTCGTGGAGACCACGGGCGCGAGCGCGGCGGAGGCGCTCGCGATGGCCGAGCGGCTGTGCCGGACGACGCACGCGCTGGACACCCGCATCGTCACCGACGCCGCGGCGGTCGCGGCGCTCTGGCGGATCCGCGCCGACGGCGCCGGTCTGGCCGGACGCACCGCCGACGGCCGACCGGCATGGCCCGGCTGGGAGGACTCCGCCGTCCCGCCCGAACACCTCGGCGCTTACCTGCGCGATTTCGCCGAGCTCACCGCGCAGCACGGTGTGGACGGCCTGCTCTACGGCCACCTCGGCGACGGCTGCATCCACGTCCGCCTCGACCTGCCGATCACCGAAGCGCCGCAACGGTTCCGGGCGTTCCTGTTCGACGCCGCCGAACTCGTGGTGCGCTACGGCGGTTCGCTGTCCGGCGAGCACGGCGACGGGCGGGCCCGCTCCGAACTGCTCTCGGTGATGTACTCCCCCGAAGCGCTCGCGGCGTTCGGCGGATACAAGGCGCTGTTCGATCCCGATGCCGTGCTCAATCCCGGCGTGCTGGTCGAGCCGCGCCCGGTCGACGCCGACCTGCGCGTCGCGGGTCTGCCGCGGGTTCCCGCCGCGGGCGGCTTCGCCTTCCCGCAGGACGACGGCGACATCGGCACCGCGGTGCATCGCTGCGTCGGCGTCGGCAAGTGTCGCGCCGACAGCTCCGCCGCGGGCGGCTTCATGTGCCCCTCGTACCTGGCCACCGCCGACGAGAAGGACAGCACCCGCGGTCGCGCCCGCGTCCTGCAAGAAGTGGTGCGCGGTGCGCTGCCCTGGTCCGCGCCCGCCGTCGCGGAGTCGCTCGACCTGTGCCTCTCGTGCAAGGCCTGCCGCTCCGACTGCCCGGCGGGCGTCGACATGGCGACCTACAAGGCCGAGGCGCTGTACCGCCGCTATCGCCGCCGACCGCGCCCGCGCGACCACTACGCGCTCGGCTGGTTGCCCCGCTGGCTCCGCCCCGCGAGCCGAATACCCCGCGCCGCCAACGCGATCGCCGGTGTCGGCTGGTTGCGCCGGACGGGCCTGCGCGCGGCGGGCATCGACCCCCGCCGAGACATACCTCGGCTGGCCGACCGTCCCTTCCGCCGCACCGAAAGGGCGCGGGCGCTGCGAGCTCCGTCGTCTTCCGAATTACGAACGGCCGCACCGGGCGAAGCCCAGGTCGCAGGACCACCGTCTCATGAGCGCGCCGATGTACTGCTCTGGCTCGACACCTTCACCGACGCCTTCGATCCCGAGATCGCGGAGGCGGCCGTCACCCTGATCGAATCGCTCGGTCATCGCGTGCGCATCCCCCGGCGACGGCTGTGCTGCGGCCTGACCTGGATCAGCACCGGACAACTGGACGGTGCGCGCGCCAAACTCCGCGCCACCCTCGCCGAATTGGACGAGCACGTCCGCGCGGGCGGCATCGTCGTCGGTCTCGAGCCTTCGTGCACCGCGGTCCTGCGCGCCGACCTTCCCGAACTGCTCGCCGACGATCCCCGCGCGGCGCCCACCGCCGCGGCGGTCCGCACGCTCGCCGAGTTCCTGATCGGACACCCGGACTGGCATCCACCCCGGCGGCCCGACGCCGAGGTGGTGGTCCAGCCGCACTGCCATCAGCATGCGGTGCTCGGTTTCGACGCGGATCGCCGGGTGTTGACCCGCACCGGCGCGAAAGTGACGGAGGTCGCCGGATGCTGCGGCCTGGCCGGAAACTTCGGAATGCAGAAAGGCCATTACGACATTTCGGTCGCGGTGGCCGGTAATGGATTGCTTCCCGCGTTACGTGCCGCTGCCGAAGACGCGATATTCGTCGCCGACGGATTCTCCTGCCGCACCCAGAGCACTCAGCTGGCCGGACGACCCGGTCGACATCTGGCGCAATTCCTCGTGGGAGAGTGAGGATTCCGCACTCGCCGCAGAATGTTCGCGGCGAGTGCGCGAGCGTGCCTCAGCTACCGAAGGGCAGCATGCCAGGGGGTATCTGGTAACCGGAGCTACCCGCGAAGACACTGCCCCACGCATTGAGCAGCCAGTTGAGCGCGTTGGTGATCATTCAATCCTCCATTGTGTCGACTGCCAGCTGTTTGCCGATCGAACGAATATCGCGACGTCAATTCATCACGTTACGAAATACGGGCGCCGTATCCGCGCGCCCGAGCCAACCCTCCGCAAAACGACCGGCCGGGTGCGGTCGCCGCACGGGACTCCCGGACAATGGGTCCGTGCGCGAACAGATGGCGACGGCCGCGCGGTCCGGCCTGGCTCGAACGGTGCGGTCCGACCGGCCGATCGATCTCGCGCACACCATCGCGCCGCTGCGCCGCGGTGTGGGCGACCCCTGTCATCAGGTGACCGCCGATGGCGCGCACTGGCACGCCTCGCGGATGCCGAGCGGCCCGGTCACCTACCGGCTCGTCCAGGACGACCGGTGTTCGGTGCGCGGACAGGCGTGGGGGCCCGGCGCGGCCGAATTCCTCGACCGGCTCGAGCACATGCTCTGCCTCGACGAGGACCTGTCCGATTTCGCGCCCGAACACCCCAAGGTGGTCGAGGCGCACCGCCGCTTCCCCGGTCTGCGCATGCTGCGTACCGGCTTGGTTCTCGAATCACTGGTGCCCTCCGTGCTCGAGCAGAAGGTGCACACGATCTCGGCGCGCGCCTCCTGGCGAAAGCTGGTGCGTCAGTTCGGCGAACCCGCGCCGGGACCCGCTCCGGAGGGACTGCGCCTGCCACCGGACGCCGAAACCTGGCGGCGCATCCCGTCCTGGACCTTCCATCGCGCGAACGTCGGACCCCAGCGCGCGCAGACCATCGTGCGCGCGGCCCGGCTCGCGGAATCGCTGGAGCGCACCACCGACCAGGATCCGGCCGAGGCAGCGCGCCGGCTGTGTTCGGTGCCCGGCATCGGTATCTGGACGGCCGCCGAGACCGCCCAGCGGGCCTACGGCGACGCCGACGCCCTCTCGGTCGGCGACTACCACTTGGCCGCCGTCGTCGGCTGGACCTTGCTCGGCCGCCCGATCGACGACGAGGCGATGGTCGAGTACCTCGAACCCCTTCGCCCGCATCGCTATCGGGCCGTCCGTCTGCTGGAGATCAGCGGCTTGGCGTACAAGCCGAAATTCGGCCCCCGCACCCCGCTCACCGATCACACCTGGCACTGACTCAGAGTTGCAGCGCCCGCTCGTCCAAGACGCATTTGCCGGATTCGACCAGCGTGGTCCGCGCCCGGCGGCGCACCAGACAGCTGTCTACCGTGCAGTCGATATGTAATTGCATTGCCGCGTGGGCCTGTTCGTCGGTCATCACGCCGGGGTCGCGTCCGCAGACCAGCAGTCCGGCGACGTGCATGTTCAGATTCGTCAATTGCATCAGGCGACCCCCACCCGCTCGCGGGTCGCGCCGAATAGTCGGGTGCGCCGCGGCGCGGGCCGTTCGTCCCATGGCGCTTGGTGCACCGCCATGCCGACCGCCTCGAGCGCGGTGAGCCCCACCTCGTCGGCGAGCTCGCCGACGGTGTCAAGCAGGGTTGGCACAACTTCGGCAACTCGCAGCGCCGCAACAGCTTGCGCGCAGGTGAGGGTGCGCCCTGGCAGGTACGAGACCACCCAGCTCTCCTGTCCTACGCTGCGCGCTCGATGTGGGGTCAGATCGCTGGTCATCAACGACGACCCTATGACGTGTACGGCCATGACTCCTCGTTCCTCGGTCCGTTTCCCGGTGCGGCGCTCGATCCGAGCACACTTCCAGCACACCACCGGAGCCGCCGCGACACGGCAGTGTTCGGGGATCTCAAAAGATTTCGCGCGAATTCCCAGCACGAAATCCAACCGGGAGGGCAGGATTCTCCATAGTGGACGAGGAAGTCCGCTACCGACGTTGGACAACGCCACAGCAGAGCCACACGAAGCCCCATTGCCCTTATTGCCCAAGCGAAGTCACGGGGAACCGAGCTTGTGGGTGCGCCCCGGATCGCCTCGGGTGAGGAGTCCGAGCACAGAGCGGAGCGTACTGTGTCAGCGAGTTCGGCAAGAACAGCAGCGAATTCGGAGAGCGCGACCTCCGAGACCCACCGCACTCCCGCGGCCTCCGACAACGGCTCGTCTACCCTACCGCGCCGCCAATTGGGCAGATACCTCAGGGACTGGCGTAGCCAGGCCGGGCTCACCATCGCCGAGGCCGCCCGCCTGATGGAGTGGGGCGCGAGCACTTTGCAGCGGCTGGAAAAGGGCCAGGCCGACCGCATCCGCACCATCGACATCCAGGAGCTATGTCGTATCTACGGCATCCCCGACGAGCTCTGTGACGGGCTCAAGGGCCTGGCGCAGCAGGCCGCGGTGAAGAGCTGGTGGCACGCGTTCGGCGATCTGATCCCCGAAAACTTCGACGTCTACGTCGGTTTGGAGGCTTCGGCGCGCGAGCTGCGCTCCTATCAACCCGAGCTCGTGCTCGGCCTGTTGCAGATCCCCGACTACGCGCGGGCACTGAACCGGCTCTGCTATCCCGAAGACACCGAAGACGAAATCGAGCGGCGCGTGCAATTACGCATACAACGCCAAGCTCTCGTCACGAGGAAGGCCTCGCCCGCTACGGTGGAGGTGGTGTTGCACGAGTCGGTGCTGCACCGCGCGGTGGGTGGCGCCAAAGTGATGGCGGCGCAGCTACGTCATCTTGCCGATTTCAGCACCAGACCCAATGTCTCCCTGCGTATCCTGCCGTTCGCGGCCGGCGTCCCGCTCGGCGATTCCACGGGTCCGTTCACCGTTCTAGGGTTCGGCACCGACAGCAAGGGACATCAGGTCGAGCCTCCGGTGGTGTACGTAGAAGGCTTCACCGGGGACCTCTACCTCGAAAGACCGGCCGATGTTCAGCGTTACCACCTGGCACACGAGTGCCTCCAGCGCTCTGCGCTGGACATCCAACCCAGTAGACATCTGCTTAGGCAGTTAGCGAAGGAGTGTGCGGCATGAGCACCGAACTCGTCGGCGCGACCTGGATCAAGAGCACCCGTTCGGGCAGCAGGGACTGCGTGGAAGTGGCCTTCCTGCCCGGTGGGCAGGTCGGCGTCCGCGACAGCAAGAACCCCGAGGGTCCGGCTTTGATCTTCACGCCAAGCGAGTGGGACGCCTTCTCGGCGGGCGTCGCCGACGGCGAATTCGCCCGCCCGTGACCATGTCCGAGGACGCGGTGCACGGCAAGCTCGGCGCCACAGTGGATTCGACCGGCGCCGAGTGGCACAGCGCGGGTGGCGCGGGATCCGGGGGCGTGGAAGTGGCGCTGCTCGCGGCGGGCCACGTAGCCCTGCGCAGCGCCGAGGACCCGAACGGTCACGTGCTGGTGTTCACCCCGGGGGAATGGGCCGCCTTCACCGCGGGGGTACACGACGGCGAGTTCGATCTACCTTGACGTTCGACGGCCCGGTCCGACGGTGCGAAAGCCCGCGGGCCGGGTCGTGGCGTATCCGGATCCGTGATCATCTTTGGCGAAAAGATCACGATACGAAGCAGATTCGACAACGGTTACACGTTTACCTCGGCCGAGAGCGGGTAGCCCACAGCTTGTGGACCGTGGGTTGAAGAACTCCCCACCCCGGTACAAGAAGCTGCGTCCGGGCGATTGGGTGGAATGGCTGATCGTCGGACTGCTCTTCGCGGTGTCATCGGTGGGCATATTCGTACTGACCAGCTCACTGCTGTCGGCGCTGTTCGTCGGTGTGCTGGTGTGGTTGGTCGCCATAGGTGTCGTCGCGATGCTGTGAACGGGTGCGCCGACCGGCCGGGCCAAGAACCCGGCCGGTTGTCATCGGCGCTTCGCCTCCGAGAACGCTTCGGCTCGCGATTCAGCGCCGAAAAAGCTTGTTCCCCAACCAGACCAGCGGATCGTACTTACGGTCGACCACCCGTTCCTTGAGCGGGATCAACGCGTTGTCGGTGATCTTGATGTGCTCCGGGCACACCTCGGTGCAGCACTTGGTGATGTTGCACAGGCCGAGACCTTGGTCCTGCTGGGCCAATTCGCGGCGATCGGCGACGTCCAGCGGATGCATCTCCAGCTCGGCGATCCGCATCAGGAAGCGCGGTCCGGCGAACGACTGCTTGTTCTCCTCGTGGTCGCGCACCACGTGACAGGTGTTCTGGCACAGGAAGCACTCGATGCACTTGCGGAACTCCTGCGAGCGTTCCACGTCCACCTGGTTCATCCGGTAATCACCGGGCTTCAGATCCGGCGCCGGGGTGAACGACGGGATCTCCCTCGCCTTCTCGTAGTTGAACGACACATCCGTCACCAGGTCGCGGATCACCGGGAAGGTGCGCATCGGCGTCACGGTGATCAGCTCGTCGGGTTCGAAGGTCGACATGCGGGTCATACACAGCAGACGCGGACGGCCGTTGACCTCCGCGGAGCACGAACCGCACTTGCCCGCCTTGCAGTTCCACCGCACCGCTAGGTCGGGCGCCTGGGTGGCCTGTAGCCGGTGGATGATGTCGAGGACCACCTCGCCCTCTTTCACCTCGACGGTGAAGTCCTCCAGCGCGCCGCCATCCTGATCACCGCGCCACACGCGGAATTTGGCGTCGTAACCCATTGCTACGCCTCACCTTCTGTGGCCGAGGCCGAACTGGCCGGGTGCCCGGCGAGCTCGGCGGAGTTGTAATACTTTTCGAGTTCGGTGAGGTCGAACAGCGCCAGCAGGTCGGCGCGCATCGGCTTCTGGTCCTCCGGGGTCACCCGCACCCGCGGTACGTCCTCCGCCGCGTCGGCCGGATCGATCGCGCAGACCAGCAGCTTGTTGCGCCAGACCGGATCCATCGTGGGGAAGTCGTCGCGGGTGTGCCCGCCGCGGCTCTCGGTGCGCAGCAGCGCGGCCTGCGCCACGCACTCGCTCACCAGCAGCATGTTGCGCAGATCGATGGCGAGGTGCCAGCCGGGATTGAACTGCCGATGCCCCTCCACGGTGACCTGCGCGAAGCGTTCCCGCAGCCCGTCCAGGTGCTCGATGGCCTGCTCCAGCTCGTGCTCTTTGCGGATGATGCCGACCAGATCGTTCATCGCCTGCTGCAGATCGGTGTGCAGCGTGTAGGGATTCTCGCCGGAGCCTTCGGCGGGCGGATCGAACGGTGCCAGAGCGGCTTTCGCCGCCGCCGCGATGTCGGCATCGGCTACCTCGGGCTGCTCGGTCAGCAGTTCCACGTAGGTCGCGGCGCCCAGTCCTGCGCGGCGTCCGAAGACCAGTAGGTCCGACAGCGAGTTGCCGCCGAGGCGGTTCGAGCCGTGCATGCCGCCGGAGCATTCGCCCGCCGCGAACAGCCCCGGCACCGTCGCGGCGCCGGTGTCCGGGTCGACCTCGATGCCGCCCATCACGTAGTGGCAGGTCGGGCCGACCTCCATCGGCTCCCTGGTGATGTCGACGTCGGCCAGCTCCTTGAACTGGTGGTACATCGAGGGCAGGCGGCGCCGGATCTCTTCGGCGGGCAGTCGCGAGGCGATGTCGAGGTAGACGCCGCCGTGCTCGGTGCCGCGCCCGGCCTTGACCTCGGAGTTGATGGCGCGCGCGACCTCGTCGCGGGGGAGCAGGTCAGGGGTGCGGCGAGCGGAGTCGTTGTCCTTCAGCCACTGATCGGCCTCGGCCTCGGTCTCGGCGTACTGGCCCTTGAACACCGAAGGGATGTAGTCGAACATGAACCGCTTGTCGTCGGTGTTCTTCAGCACGCCGCCGTCGCCGCGCACGCCCTCGGTGACCAGAATGCCCTTCACGCTGGGCGGCCAGACCATGCCGGTCGGGTGGAATTGCAGGAATTCCATGTTGATCAGCGTCGCGCCTGCCCGTAGCGCCAGCGCGTGCCCGTCGCCGGTGTACTCCCACGAGTTCGAGGTCACCTTGTACGACTTGCCGATGCCGCCGGTCGCGAGCACCACCGCTGGAGATTCGAAGAGGACGAACTTGCCCGATTCGCGCCAGTAGCCGAACGCGCCCGAGATCCGCTCGCCGTCCTTGAGCAGCTCGGTGATGGTGCACTCGGCGAACACCTTGATGCGCGACTCGTAGTCGCCGGTCTCCGCGTGATCCTCCTGTTGCAGCGAGACGATCTTCTGCTGCATGGTGCGGATGATCTCGAGTCCGGTGCGGTCGCCGACGTGCGCGAGCCGCGGGTAGGTGTGGCCGCCGAAGTTGCGCTGACTGATCCGGCCGTCGGCGGTCCGGTCGAACAGCGCCCCGTAGGTTTCCAGCTCCCAGACCCGGTCCGGGGCCTCCTGGGCGTGTAGTTCGGCCATGCGCCAGTTGTTGAGGAACTTGCCTCCGCGCATGGTGTCCCTGAAATGGGTTTGCCAGCTGTCCTTTTCGTTGGCGTTGCCCATCGAGGCGGCGCAGCCGCCCTCGGCCATCACGGTGTGCGCCTTACCGAACAGAGACTTGCACACCACCGCGACGGAGAGCCCGTGTTCGCGGGCCTCGATCACCGCGCGCAGTCCGGCGCCACCGGCACCGATAACGACGACGTCGTACTTGTGCCGTTCCACTTCTGGCATTGCCGCGAGTACTCCTGAGTCGAGCGGTCAGTTGATGAACCGCAGGTCCGAAATGGTGTTGCTGGCCACCAACATCACGTAGAAGTCGGTCAGCACGAGGGTGCCGAGCGTGGTCCACGCCAGCCCCATGTGACGGGTGTTGAGTTTGGACACCTGGGTCCAGAACCAGTACCGCACCGGGTGGGCCGAGAAGTGCTTCAACCTGCCGCCCGCGATGTGCCTGCAGGAGTGGCACGACAGCGTGTAGGCCCACAGCAGGATCACGTTGCCGAGCAGGACGATATTGCCGAGGCCGAAGCCGAACCCGCCGTCCTTGCCGTGGAAGGCGATGATCGCGTCGTAGCTGTTGATCAACGAAACCACCACGGCCACATAGAAGAAGTAGCGGTGCACGTTCTGGACGATCAGCGGCAGCCTGGTCTCGCCGGTGTACTTGCCGTGCGGTTCGGCCACGGCGCAGGCCGGCGGGGAGAACCACACCGCGCGGTAGTAGGCCTTGCGGTAGTAGTAGCAGGTCAAACGGAAGCCGAGTAGGAACGGGAGCACTACGAAGCCGAGCGGAATCCACATCGGCAGTTCGCCGAAGGGCTCGCCGAAGTGGCTGGAACCCGGGACGCACGACGCGCTCAGGCACGGCGAGTAGAACGGCGTCAGATAGTGGTAGTCCGGCACCCAATATGCCGTTCGCACAAACGATCTGACGGTCGCGTAGATGACGAAAGCGGCCAGCCCGAGCACGGTGAACAGCGGCGGCACCCACCAGCGGTCGGTGCGGAGCGTGCGCTCGGAGATTCGGGCCCTGGTCTTGCTGAAAACGCCGGTCCCTTGCTGGGGGGTGGCGGTCGGTGCGGCACTCACAGGTGGATGCCTCGCTGATCTGCTCTGCGGACGGAATCGATACCGACCGCGATCCAATGTGATGCTGAGCACCATACGACACGTCAGCTATGGCTCGAGCGTGGTCCCGGCAATACCGACCGGCCCTGCCGCCTATGATTTGCGCCACACATGGGGCGTGGGTGCGGCTACGGCCGGATGGTCGGAGGGCGCGAGAATTTCGGACGCCGCCCTGGTCGGCGTGCTGCGGGCGGCGGCAAAACCGCTGGGTGGCCCCGGCTTCGCGTCGACGATCACTGATCCGATCGTGGTCCACGGGAGGCGCCCTCTGGGTGCCTTCGGGTCGGAGCGACGGGCGTCGTCGTGCGCGGCGGCACGGCGCCGTCTCGAATCGGCTTCCGCGACAACGACGGTGGGCGGATCGCGCGACTCCGGGGTGAACGCAGCGGGGGGGGGGAGGGGGGGGGAGGGGGG